>NZ_RQHS01000020.1 GCF_004770895.1 Leptospira dzoumogneensis
TAGCTTCGTTAAAATAGGAATATTCAATGAACGTAAGAAAAAGGTATCTAGGATATTAAAAGTGTAACCCATGTCTCTGGTTTAAACTGTTACCTATGTCCCAGGTTTTTCACCAGGTTCGGGTGGCGGGGAGTGGCTCGTGGGAGAGCCCCGTCCCTATATCATAAAATTCAAATTTCTACAATTCAATTTTGCGTCTTATATTTGTTGGAATTCCTACATCACTGAATTCTCTACAGCGGAAGCCTAGAGAACTCCGCCTTTAACTTCTGTAAATCTCCCAGTAAATCATTCGGCGCAGGACGAATATTTTTTGCTAATTGGAGAGCGTTCTCGATCAGATCTAAGATCAGCTTTTTTTCAGTTACAGCCCTGATCTTAGGCATATGACTCCAATCCTTTTTGAATAAGGAAGCTTTTTCGTCTACGATTGCGACTATCTTATTTAATGCTTGGATCTCTTCGTTCATAATATCTCAAAAATTAGGAATTTCTAAAGAAATGTTTTCAGCTTTTCGGAGAA
Source organism: Leptospira dzoumogneensis (assembly GCF_004770895.1). Lineage (NCBI taxonomy): Bacteria > Pseudomonadati > Spirochaetota > Leptospiria > Leptospirales > Leptospiraceae > Leptospira > Leptospira dzoumogneensis. The sequence continues at coordinate 524 of NZ_RQHS01000020.1, forward strand.
TTTCCGCATGAAAGGATCTTTTTTTTCCGCCTTGGAAAACATTGGTAATATTATTTAAAAAAGTCTTTTCCTGAGTTTTACATTCAGGAGGAAGATTAGAAAGAAGTTCCGAAGAAATTTCGTATCTGAAAAAATTCGTACTTCCAGGTTCTAAATTTTTAGAAGCCAAAGTCCAAGAATCTTCCAGACAATTCAGATCTCCACTTTTGATAAAAACCCGTATTTTATCCTCCGTATTCGGAAAAGATAAACTTTCAGTTCCTTTATTTTTCAAAAATAGAAAAAAGATCGGAAAGTCCTTCGAGTTCTCCTTACTGGAAGAAAGACGATAACTCACAAAACCGGAGGAAATTTCCTTAGATTCAGTCTGACCGGTAAAAGCCAGAGGATTCAAAAGTTTGGCTACCACAGAAAAAATAAAAAGTAATAATATAACGTCAAAAAACAGGATCAACTTAGAACGGTTATTCGATTTGCCCGCATCCTTACTTTTACGCAGGAAATCCTGGAATTCTTCCGGAGAGCGGGAATGGTAACCTTTACTCATTATAGATATTCCTAGGTCCTTTTTCCATAGATTACTTTTTCCTAGAAAAGATTGCAAGCATTCCACTGTAAATGGATTGATCGAATTTTTTGATCCTAGTATGTTCCTAAATCATTCGGTTGCATTACTTTTAAAAATTGTGCATACTGAAGATCCGAGGCTCAATCATGGAAATCGTAAAAGGGAAAGAAGCCACTATTCTTTTCGATGGCAAAAAATGTATTCATTCCAGAAATTGTGTGCTAAGTAGACCGGATGTATTCGTTCCGAATGTAGAAGGAGAATGGATCTATCCTGACAAAGCGAGCGTAGAAGAGATCAAATCTTTAGCTTTGAATTGTCCATCCGGTGCGATCCGTTTTGAATCGAATGATCCTTCTTTCAAAGAAACTGCTCCTCCCGTAAATGTTTTGAGGATAAGAGAGAATGGGCCTCTTGCGGTCCATGCTGACATAGAGCTGGAAGGTATCGAAAAACAATATAGACTTACTCTTTGTAGATGCGGAGCTTCTACCCATAAACCTTTTTGTGATGCGACTCATGTGAGTATAGGATTTACTGCGACCGGAGAACCGCAGGTCCAGGAATCTCAGGCTTTGCCTGTTCGAAATGGAATTTTGAAGGTAGAACCTACCAAAAACGGTCCTTTGAAAGTGAGTGGAAATTTAGAAATTTGTTCCGGAACGGGAAAGGTAACAAATAGAACCACCGAAACTTACCTCTGTCGTTGTGGTGGTTCTTCCAATAAACCTTATTGCGATGGAACTCATCGCAAGATCAAATTTAAGTCTGAGTGACTATTCCGCGAATCTATCGTTTAAGGTAGCGCATAAATGGGTCGCTTCCGCATCTGTGCCATATTCACAGTAGCTGAGATACATGAACGGATTCACGCTTAAGCTTGTATCAAAAACGGTCGGATCTTGGTAAGCGGCACTGACGGTGAGTATATTCCCTGTTTGGGAATTTCTTCTAATTGCACCGAATGCTCCCGGATATTTTTGTTTGATCAAAACAAATACCGCTTGGACACAAGGATTCTCCACACCTCCTCCAACTAACGGGCTAAATGCATTACCCATTGCTAATAAATGTGCAGTAAGATCCCCGTTTTGGTAAAGCTCAAGATCCGCTACCGTGGACACGTCAATTTGAGTCTGGGTATAAGCAGTCGCTTTGACCGGTCCTCCAAAACCTAAAGGTGCGTCTATGACGACCCAAGCATCTCCCGCAAACGGATCACCCGCTCCTAAACCATTGGTAAGAAATGTTTGGCTTTCAGTCAGAAAACTGTTGATCGGGTAGAATCTTGTGTTTGTCATCCTTGCAGTGAATTCGTCAGGTGAATCCACATCAGGAAGTGCGTTCCAATTTTGATCGTCTATTGCTTGTATCCAAGTGGCAAATAACGCAGATGTCCTCTCGCAGGCTTCTCCAGTTCCTCCTCCCACTGCATCCGTAACCGCTTTAGCTCTCACGAAGTCTGCTCTTTGCATTGCGGCGTAATCCGCATGCGTGGTCCCTTCTAAAGCTGCTTGGTTGCAGCCTATATTCGGAACTCCGTTGAGAGTTACTTCATATCTGTTCACATCGCTCTTATACGTGGCTTCTGCGCAATGATCGCTTAATGCTTCTGCGACCGCGAGTCCCAGAAAACCGTTAGTGTTGTTCTTATTACTTCCTTGGCATGCAAAGAAGAAAAGAAGAAGGGCGAGTGATATTCTTTTCATCGAGCCCATAAGTTTTTCTCCTGGCTTTTGTTGATTTGCCTTGGATCTTATAGCGGTCGTTATAATTATGAAATCTTTATTCGAGTTTCATATAACTATTGTTATGTGATATATTATTTCACGCGGAGTCGCAAAGACGCTGAGGGAAATGTAAAGTAGAAAATTTTGTAAATCTAATAATCTCCGCGGCTTCGTGTCTCTGCGTGAGAAAACTCTGTGAGCTCCGTGCGAAACTATAGATTATAAAGAATCAATCAGAGATCTGATCTTTTTACGGATCCTGCCTGCTGTAGGATAACCTTTGCATAATTCAGCGCAATAAAGAAGAATACTTTGAGAGAGTCTGACTGATTCTATCATACCTTCTCCTCTGGATAAGAAGAATGTTAGAATTCCTACAAGTAGATCACCAGTTCCCATGACAGCCAGCTTGGGTTCTTGGAACTCCCAAAAATATGAATTTCCCTCGGGAGTAAATAGGATAGAAACGGGGCCTTTTAATAGTAAATACGTTCTCTTCTCTTTTGCCCAAATCTTTGCATCTTCTAAAGCGGAATATTGGCTTATGTACTTTTTACCTGTGATAGAAGACCATTCTCCTAAATGAGGAGTGAGAATTGTGTTGGGACCTAAATGTTTTTCATCTAAATATTTGAATGCACCTGCATCAAAAACCAATATTGTTTCTTTAGAAAAAGATAAGTGAGGAAGATCAGAAGAAGCAAGTCCAGGACCTACACATGCTACGCTTGCTTTTTTTAAAAAAGGATAATCATTAGATTTTTTAGAAGTTTCTAATCCGGAAACCATAAAAGAAGGATCTTTTTTCAGTACCTTCGTCAAGGTATTTGCGGAAGGAGTGAGTATTTGTGAAATTCCTCCTCCTAATTCTTGGAATGCAAGTGCGGAAGATAGAATTGCTCCGGACATTCCTTCCGAGCCGCCAACAAATACTGCGGAACCGTTTTTGTATTTATGTGAATCTTTTTCTCTGGTAAGTTTAGAGATTAGTTCTTCTTTGTTCGCCCTTGGCAAAAGATATTTGGATGTTTGGAATTCCTGGCGTAAAAATCCAATTGGATGGAATGATTTTCTATCTTTGGATAGAGGATAGAATACATTTTTGGCCTTAGGAGATCCGATTTCCGCTAAAATATCCGCAGCAAATGGGGTTTTTTCGTCGGGTGAATATCCGGAGACTGCATCTATACTTAAAATCAGCAAAGAATCTTTTAGTTTTTCTTTTGCTGATCGGATTTCTGCAGCTGTATGTGCAATTTCACCTGATAGCGGGCCTTTAAATCCAGTTCCTAGAAGAGAATCTACTAAAACTTCCCTAGGATTTACGAGATTGCTCCTAAATTTTTCCAAAGGAAAACTTGGGATCTTCAGTTCTTCAGTTAGATTTTTATAAAATTTCGTTTCTTCGGAGAGGTTTCCTTCTTTGGAATAGATTTCCACCTGCATACCTTCTGCCCTTAAAAAATGGGCGAGGGCATATCCGTCTCCTCCGTTGTTTCCGGAACCGCAGAGTATGATTACTTTTTTTGCGGATTTGAAAACTTCTTCCCAGGTTTGGAAGATGGAAAGTGCAGCAAAGCCCATGAGCAGAGTTCCTGAAATTTTTCTATTTCGGATGGTTTGCTCGTCTAGGGCTTTTGCTTCTTCTTCGTCGAATAGAACCTGGAAATTTTCGCGGTTCATTTTATTTCCATTTATGGATCTCTAAATAACCGGATCTGATCTTCATAGAATAGATCTCATCGTTCGTATCCATCCAAGTTTCTCTCCAGAGCCCGCGGGGTGGAGGGTAGTTGAGTCGGATATTATTTACATGGTTTCCGTCCTCATCGTGGACTTGTAGTCGGATTGAATTTCCTTCTTCTACTTCTGTTTCCCAGATGAAAAAGTTATCATTGTTTAGGACCCAGTATAATGTTTCAGAAGGGTCTTGGATCTCTTTGATTGGAGTGATCCTTTTGTCTTTGAGTTCGTATTTTATGATCTTTCTATTTTTGAATCTTCCGGATTTAGTTTCGTAAAAACTAAAAGACCCAAGCACATATTCTCCATCCGGATGAGAGATAAAAGAATCCACATACCAAGTGTAAGCTTCTCCTTGATTCAGAGAATCTTTGAAGTCGGAGCCTTCTACCTTTTGTTTTAATTTTCCGGACTCGTCAAAAATGCTAAGCCTCATCGCTCCATTCTGTCTATGGAAAACGAATAATAGATCGTTGTTCCCGGCTTCCATTCTTTCTACATAACCGAATGGAATAGAACCTCCTATGCCATCGGCGTAGATTGTTTGGGAAAGTTTTCCGGAGTCGTTTATTTTTAAGATCACGGAAGGAACTGCTTCTTCCGCTTCCGTGCGGAATTCTCCGGATTTTTTTGCGTAAATATTTTCGGCTACTTTATCCGCCTTAGCATCTTCTCTAGAAACTCTGGATTGAACATAGATATCATCTCCGTCCGAAACTGTGACGAGTCCGATCCTTCCTAATTTAATATTATAAGTTTTGACCTTGTCTTGTTTTTCTTTGGAGTTTCCGATCACAAACTTCAGATCTCCGTCTGAGTTGAATGCTTTGATCAGAGATTGTTCGAAGTCAGGAACGTAAATCACTCCGGAAGCAACAGCAACTTGGTTCGGAACATTTGTAGGAACCCTATTGACTATGCTTACTTGTAATTCTTTTAGATCTTTTCCTAATTTAACTCTTCCGTATAGATAAGGATTATAATCATCCACTCGGAATTTGGAACAAGCTCCTATCACTAAGATAGAAGATAAGAAAAAGGGGAGGTATTTGCGGACAGATGAGGTCCAAATTTTAGAAGTAAAAGAATTTTGCATGGTTCTAATAAAAACCCGAGCCTATTTTTGGTTTGCCCGGGACATTTCGTTACCATCCTTCTTTTTAGTATATGAAAACAAGCAATTTCGCTCGTATCAAGAGGATGGCTCGGAACTAGGCGTATTTTTTACTTTACACTAGGGTTAGCCAAAAATATTTTGAATAGGTATCGGGAACCACCCATTGAATGTATGGGAAAACCCAAAAATTTCGGAGATATTCCGATTTTGTAGGTTGTTTTTTCCTCTTTTTTGAGGCAAAACGAAGCGGTTCAGAGACTCTCTGTAAGGCCGGCATTGACAGTCAGTAAAGAAGTTATCGAAACGATCTTAGATCGAATCCTTCTCACTCCCGTCAAGCTGTATGCACTCATGGTTAGCCAAAGGCCAAACCATACGCTGATCGAGGTAGAGTTGGATCACCTCGAACACCCGTACGGTTCCGTCAGCCTTCTGGAATGTGAGCAAGTTTCCAGAAAACTGAATGAAGAGTTGGAGCAGATCTCACCGGATCTGAACTATACTCTCAAGGTTTCTTCCGCCGGTGCGGAAAGAAAACTGGTGATTCCCGAGGATCTGGATAGATTCCGCGGAATACCGGTCCGACTCGTCTATAAGTCAGAAGGGTCGGGCGATAAAGAAGGAATCTTTAAGATTCTGGATAGGAAAGAAGACAGGATCTTTTTAGAACCGTTTTCCAAGAGGAAGACAAAAGGTTCTAAAAAAAAGGAAGTCATTCTGGAATTGAAGGATATACTGAAAGGAAATTTGTACGTAAGTATTTGATTATGGCAGTTAAGAAGAAAGAAGTCGAAGTCAATCTGTTGGAAGCGATCCAACAATTTTGTGCCGACAAGTCCCTAGACAGGGAAGCCGTGATGGGAGTCATTCGTGATTCTTTGATTACCGCGTACAAAAAGAAGTCGGGCATCGAAACTCTTGAAGAAGAGGAAAGTCCGATCAAGGTAGAATTTGCTTCCTCCGGAGACGGAGAAAACGTAGTTATAGTAGTATCCCGCAAAGTTGTGGAGTCCACTCCTGCAAACGGTTTGGAAATTTCCTTAGAAGACGCTAAGGCGGTTTATCCTAACGCAACTGCGGGAGAAGTCCTGGATTTTAGAGAAAAGCCGATGGAGCTTTCCAGGATCATTTCATCTCAGGCAAAACAAATGGTATTCCAACGTTTGAGAGATATGGAAAAAGAACTTCTGTATCAGGAATACAAAGCAAAAGAAGGCGAACTGACTCACGGATATTTCCAACGTTGGAAAAAAGACGCTATGTCCATCGATCTTGGTAAGGTCGAGGGTGTAATGCCTAAGCGTGAACAAAACCCCGGAGAAAAATATCACAGCGGGGATCGTCTAAAAGCAATCATACAAAAAGTTGAACTTCGTCCGAGAGAACCGATCCCAGTGATCACTCTTTCCAGAGCTTCCGCGGACTTTGTTCGTAAACTTTTCGAAATGGAAATCCCGGAGATCTACGATGGACTCGTAGAGATCGTAAACGTGGCTCGTCAACCTTCCATTCGTACCAAAGTAGTGGTTTATGCTACCAGAGGAGATATTGATCCTGTGGGAGCATGTGTTGGTATGAAAGGGGTTCGTATCCAGTCCATCGTTCGGGAATTAGGAAATGAAAGAATAGATATCGTTCAATACTCTTCGGACCCGACAGAGTTTATCGCAAACGCGATCTCTCCGGCAAAACCTTACGATGTAAAGGCGGATTCCGTAGGTAGAGAAGCAATGGTAATCGTTCCGGAAGAACAATTATCTCTTGCAATCGGGATCAACGGTTCCAATGTAAAGTTGGCTTCACAGTTAACCGGATTTAGGATCGATATCAAAACAATAGCCCAGTATAACGAAGAGTTTTCTTCTCCAGAAGCGAGAGAGAGATTGGATAAACTATTCAGTCCTCCTGCAGCTGCCGCGGAAGAAGATGACGACGATGGAGCAACTGCTCTAGAAGACTTACCTGGACTTTCTACCCGATTGATTGGCCTATTAAGGAGCGCAGGGATCAATAACGTTGAGACGTTGATCGAGATTAGCCAGGATGACTTGGCAAAACTCCCCGGCATAGGACAGACTACTGCCGCACAAATCCTCAGGATATTGGCGGAATCTGTAGAGTGGGTGGAGGAGAGCTAATCTCTCGATTTGAGGGTTAGGCTAGGACCCGTTTTCAGTACATCGCGTACTTGACCAGGACATTATATGGAAGAAAAGAATAAATCAATCAAGGAAAAGCTCCAGGGCTCTGCTTCTGCTGACGCAAGTAAGAAGAAGAAACTGGTGATCAAAAAGAAGCCGGACGAAAAAACGCCTTCTACTTCTGCAAAGAAAGAGGCCCCTGTAGATCCAGCTCCAAGTAATCCAGCTGCTGCAGCTTCTTCCTCTCCAAGCACTCCTAAAAGTTCGACTCCTCCTAAAAAAGAACCTCTCTTTCCGGAACCAAGCACTCGCCAAGAACCTCCGGTTCCAAGATCTGCTCCTCCAGAACATATTCTGGGAGAAGGCAGACCTCCATTCCAGAGAGAAGACAATAATATTATAGTATCTCGTCCAAGTCAGAGACCTACGTTCCCGACTCAAAACCGCGAAGGCGGTGGTGGAAACTACCGAGGAAATCGCCAAGACGGAAACCAAGGTTACCAAAACCGTGAAGGTGGTGGTTACCAAGGTGGTCAAGGCGGCGGCGGATATCGCGGCGGCCAAAACAGAGAAGGTGGCGGATACCAAAATCGCGAAGGCGGTGGCGGCGGATATCGCGGAGGCCAAGGTGGTCAAGGCGGAGGATACCAAAACCGTGAAGGCGGCGGTGGTGGATATCGCGGAGGCCAGGGAGGTCAGGGCGGTGGTTACCAAGGCGGAGGAGGAGGAGGAGGAGGAGGAGGAGGAGGAGGAGGAGGAGGAGGAGGAGGAGGAGGAGGAGGAGGAGGAGGAGG
>NZ_RQHS01000021.1 GCF_004770895.1 Leptospira dzoumogneensis
GGGAACGTTAAGAGGTCTAAGGAGTTCTTCTCTTACCCCCAATGGGATATGGCAGCTAACGATATTTGGAATACGAATATTGCTCTTTAGTTGGATCTATTCTTAAAGAAGCAGCAAAGGATAAAGTAATCAAATAACCTTACTTAGACTTTCCGGATTTAAAACTTAACCTCTTCTCCAATTCTGCCAAAAACTTTCGAATGTTCTCTTGGGCGGCCGCCTCCGTTGCAATTTGTGCTCTATATAATGCAACTCTTTGATCTGAAAATTTTCCTATTCCCTGAGCTTCAATAACTTCATTGAATACGGATTGCCCTTTATTCTTCAGAATTAAAGAATCACTTATACCAAATATTTCTTCCTTCCTCTCCCCCTACAGCAAGAGTCACTCCAAAATAAATCGTATGGATTGTATCTCTTACGAAACGAGAATAATAAGGAGAAAAAGCCATATCAGATATTGCATTTGCGGGGGAGAAACTTGTAAAACTACCGCCAGCCACCAAACTTTGGCCGGTAGATGTAAGGCGATTAGTAGCTACTTCAGAAATTGTAAGCTTGTATCCGGTAAATAGATTTATATTATACTCGATCGGAAAAATGAAACTCAAATCCAAATCGAAACCTCTACGTTTAGAACCTATAGCTGTTCGATCATTCGCTATTGTAATAGGGTCTGGAGGCAACGGGTTCCCCGGTAAATTCGTAATTGAACTGGAATTTTCATTATAAGTTCCGTGATTCAAATAAAATAACGTTACGCGGGATCTAAACTGAACCCAATCTGCAAGAGGCTGAAGATAATATACCGATAGTTGCGGCCCAAAATTACTCTGGCTCGTTTTATACAAGGTAATAGCTGCTCCAGGAAGGGTTGCGAAAAAAGAAGGATCACTACTTGTCGATTCGGCGATTGTTCTTAAACCAATACCCGTCCCGAACCTAGCCGGGATCCAAAAGTATGAATATTCAAAAATGAATTCATTCCGATCCAAATTCATCATCGTAGAAGCATTCACAGGTCGAATCGAAGCGGAATCCGGGTATAAAAAAGCGGACCTATCACTTGCAGTTTCTTTAATCGAGTAATAGTCAACCCAGAAAGAATACTTCCCTGAGTTGGAAAATGTTCGAATTGAATATCCGGTATTTACTGCTGCGCTTCCGGAAAATCCATAACGCAATCCTCCAGATGCGGGAGATTTCTGAATAGCTTCCGATCTCGATTCTTCTATTGGACTCCAAAAACTATAGCCGATTCTTCCTGATACCTCCCACCAGGCAGATTGCACCGGAAATAAAGGCATAATAGCTAACGTAGAGAACAGAATACCAAATTTCAGATTTTTCAAAATATACCCCGGATCGATCGTCAATTATTGATATATCTTGAAATTTTAAAATTGAGTCAACTTTTCTATAGAAAGGAGAATATTCGACTCTTATATCCGGATCACATCAGGGCTCGATATTGATTGCGTTTCATCTTCATTTTCTCCACTATTGGTCAAACCCAAGAATACAAGTATGTCTAACTTCCGTTCTCTTCCGATCTTCTTTCTTTTCGTAATTTTCGGTATTCAAAATTGCGGAACGGTTCTACTCCTGAATGCCCTATGGCCTTCAAAAGAGGATGATCGTATTGGGAATATCGGAGAACTCTTCCTTGGGACCATGAATGTCGGCTTGATCCATTATTGGCCATTAGATGGGGATGCAAATGATAAAGTCGGATCTATGCACTTAACTGCATTTGGAACCGTCGGACCTACGTTAACTTCCGATCGCAATAACCTACCTGGTGGAGCCTTCCAGTACGATGGTATAGACTCATGGCATAGCTCAGATCCGATTGTTGGAGAAACTATCTTAATGGGAACTGCATCTTTTACCCTAAGCGCTTGGGTAAAAGGAAAATTTAAACCATCTGGAGGAGGGATAATCATGGGCCAAGGAGATGGTCTAGGATTTCAGTTTTTAGACGGCACCACCAATTGTTTTCATGGAATCCGAGTTTACACTGCAAACGGAGGCATGGGCGCTATTAGTAACGTCAGCCCTTGCGGAATCTATCAAGACGACGTTTGGTATCATTTGACTTTCACATGGGATCTTCCAAATAATACCGCCAACTTATATGTTGGAAATGATATAGTCAACTCGACAGTATACAATCCAAACTTAACCCCTTGGACCTCCAGTGCTCCCTTTACCTTAGGATACGGCACAATTGGCGGCGGTGCCCAGCCGGTCAGTATCGACGAAGTTCGAATTTATAATAGAGTCGTTCCGCCGATATTTTTCAGTTTTTAATTCCCAACCGAACAATGGATACTGCTATCTAATTAGGAAGCTTACTCCTAACCGCTGCCGAATCTCTAAAACGAATTTTCTTTAGAGAGAAGCCTGGAAACAATACAAGGCTCTCTGGAAATCGCAAGGGGCCCAACCTGAATCGTTTACCCAAACCCAAAAAGAGTCCAGTCTCGGAACAAAACCAGTCTCTCCCCAATCCGGATTGGAACTAGACGTCCAATCTTTGCAGGAAGTATTGGTTCCGTTAACATAATATCCGTCCCATCTGGTTCCGGTCCAAACCGAACGATAAGTTCCGGAAGAAGGAGCATAGTTCCCTTGCTCATTACGAATCTGTGTAGCGATCGTCCCGTCGAAAAGGTCCGAGACAGAAAGAGCGATCGTTTCACCTGTGGTAGTTACATATTTTGCATTCGGCATCCTACCTCTGGCATGCATTGCAGAAGTAGAAATAACCGCTTGAAAAGTTCCTGACAAACCGCCTGCTCCTGCAGTGGAAGCACAACGAAAATCGGCCCCGCTCACTCCGCCTAGATTTCCATTATAGATGCTGCTCGTAATAAAAAGAATTCTGGAAGGATCCTCTGGTGGAGGAACTTCTCCCGGATCAGTCTCAGTTCCATCACCTCCGGAACTCGACAAGGCTAATGCCAAAAGACCTTGGGACCCGTCCGGTGAACCCTGATCGCAGTCAACCAAGGCAAAAAATAGAAGAATCACACAGAACGATGAAAATACACGTATCATAAAATGAATATAGGCCTTCTGCTTTTTACTAAAAGAACCTCAAAACAACGTTATTAGGCTCTTTCTTTCTATACACATGTAGATCCCAAGTCGGACAATACAAATATTTTTTTTAGAGTATTTGAAACCATACTACCATTCCTACAAGCGAAACTTCACCAGCGGTGATTGCCGTCACGATATGCGTAATCGCCGTTTCCACGTTCTGCAAATCCAGGATCGATTACATGGTTTTTTCCTAAGTTAAGTATCCATATTGGGGTATCTGGGGAATATATAGATATATGTATGTCGGAGGGAATCCTATAAAATTCAGTGACCCGAGCGGACACAATAAGTATGTTCATATGTTTAATCGAATAGTTAAAAATACCATTCATTCTTATAATTATTTCTTTAAACATCCGGTCAGCTCAGCAAATGAATTTATGCACGTATTGCAAGGAAAAGGCAGGAGACACGAACGAAGTTCTTTAAGTTGGAATAAAATTAATAAGGGACTGACGTTTGCGGGTAAAGTAATGATGCCTCTTTGGGATCCTGCATTTACACTAGGGCTATATTGGACAGGGTTAAATTATGTAGCGGGAATATTTCAGTGGATGGGAGGAGGTAAAATGCCTTGGATAGAATATCGGGCAGGAGGATATTTAATGCACAACTCTCCTCTAGCTGGAGCAGGAGTAACCATGGGACCAGTGGCATCCGTTCCGACCGGAGCGGACGAAGCTACAATTCAGCATGAGCTTGCACACGTTAGGCAGTATAATAACTGGGGAGGATGGAATTATATAGGCGCTACTTGGCAAAGTCCGTTTAATAACATTTCCGGAAAGGGCCCATCATATGCGGAAAGGAACGCCGATTCATCCTCCGGAACGAATGCATATGGAGGAAATACATTCTTTGATTTGCAATTTTTGTATCTGGCTCATCAGCTGGGTTGGGATAATTTATATTCCAATGGCTATATTAACTTAGAAATTTTAATAGAAATATATACACTATTACAATATAGAGCGAGGCTAATTCCGCTATGAAAAAATATTTTTTAATATCATTGTTTCTTTTTCTACTTGCTTGTCCAGGACCGCCGGCAAAAGAACAGGCGCAAGCACGTTGTCAGAAAACGGCCAAAGAATTAATGGCTCTTTTTGCATTAGATCCTCCTCAGACGCAGGGAGAATTAGAAGTGGTTAATTTAATACTTATTGCTTCGCTAAATTGTGGAGACTAAGTTTTGCCCTATGTCTTAGCCCAAAAACTAATAAACATTAATTGGTATTCAAATTAAGCAACCTCGGAATGAAAATAGACATGGTGGATACGGCGGAAATACTTACTATGCTATACAATTTCTTCAGATAGCAAATTCATTAGGACTCCTAAATGATTTAGGAAATCCTATTAATAGAACAATTTTGACGGAAATATACAAATATTTTATCATTCACATTAGATTAGTACCAGTTTTATGAAGAAAACAATTAGAAGTTTAAATTTGTTATTTGTTGCAGTCCTTTTTCTAAATTGTCCAGCAAATAATTCATCCGTAAAAACCGAAAGTTGTGAACGTTTAGCTAAATTGAATCTCCTATTTAATTTAACTAATTCAACTGCTCAAACGAGTGAAGAAGCTCAGGCATTAGAGATTTCCAATGCATACTATATCAATGAATTGATATCCGGTTGCAAGGATAGATATTCAAAAGAATTTCCGTAGCAAAACTGCAGGCTCACTATTAAAGCTAAAAAGAATCACCCAAGCCCGGGCTTCGTAACCGTATGATCCTCTAAGATGAGAAACAAGCCCTACGTATGCGTAGACACTGCTGTATTGTATTCTGCAGGTGAAAGAGCAAGCCAAGGTAGGAAACGATACAGACATAGTGGTGCTACATCTTCTATATACCTTTCAGAGAAATTGGGAGGAAGACAAGTTGGAACCTTAGTCCAGACTATAGCAATAAAGCAAGGACTAGTATTCTTCACTTCAGTATCTAATCAGAAGGCAGATACTTTAGGACCAATCATCAAGGACCACTTGCCAACATGCACTCCACTTTTCACTGATCAAGGATATCCTGGCTTTGGGGAATATACAAGAAGCACAGATCAGTGAATCACTCTGCTCGTTCAAAAGATAATAGATATAGATTCGCTCGTAATCGCTGGAGTAAGAATGGAGTTCACAACCAAGTAGCAGAAGGAAATCAAAGAGTCCTGAAAACAGCCTTTGCTTCTTACGGATACATAAAGCCAGAATACTCTCAGTTGTATCTGAATGAGTTTAGCTTCATTAAGAATGCGAATGTATTTGGGTTGGATGTGCTCATTAATGATGCGTCGATGTGTGGAGGTAGGGATGCTTTTCGTGTCAATCCGAGAGCGCGGAAGAAGGGAGCGGTTCGGATTGAAAGGAAAGGATATTTACCTATCCCCTGTAACCATTGCTCACAAATCGCGCGCGCAGAAGGAAAAGTCGGAAGACGGTAAGAAAAATAAGTCAGCAACAAATACCTCTAGCAAATTCAAACATGCAGGAATCAGAATAGAGTTCTTCGAGCAGATCACAAAGAAGATCTTGCATGACTTTTACAAAAAGAAATGTCCTCACTGCGAGAATCAAATACTGGACAAAGAAATCTCAACTCGACCGGATCTAATTCGTTGTAGAGTTTGCCATTACCAAACTTCAAGACTGGCATACACTCCCCTCCACCAATGTAAACTTCCGCTCTGGATGTTCGGATATGTATTTTACGAATCTCTCATCCAACATCCAAAAGTTCTCACCTCAATAGAGATCTCCAAGAGATTAGGTATTTCATATAAAGCAGCTCTGTTACTCAAAAGAAGATTCCAAGTATTTGCATCAGAACAATTAGATAAATATAAACAAATAACATTCAAACTCTTGGAGGATGAATTTAGAGACTTCAATTTGCCTCCAAACGAGAATACGAATATTACAAAGAAAATGGCAAAGCATTCGTATATATGTGCAGATACTGCCGTTTTGTATTCTGCATCTGCAAGAGCAAACAAAGGAAGAAAACGTTTCCGTCACAGTGGAGCTACTGCATCCATATATCTCTCGGATAAACTTGGTGGAAAACAAATCGGAACCTTAGTTCATACAATTGCAATCAAAGGTGGGCCTGTATTTTTTCATTCAGTTCCAAATCAAAAAGCAAATACACTTGGACCAATCATCAAAGAACATTTGCCAATTAGAACTCCGCTATTCACGGACCAAGGATACCGTTGGCTTTGGGGAATATACAGAAATCATAGATCGGTAAATCACAATGCGAAATCAAAAGAAGGAAGATATCGTTGGGCAAGGAATAGATGGAGCAAACATGGAGTTCATTCTCAAGTAGCAGAAGGAAATCAGAGATTACTCAAAACTTCCTTCGGTGCATATTGTTATACAACACCAGAATACTCGACTCTGTATCTGAATGAATTTGCCTTCCTCAAGAACGCGAAAGTCATCGGACTCGACGCTTTAGTTCAGAAGGAAGAGGAAGGTTCTGTGAGGATTGGAGCTAGGTTATATGGACTTCCTAAAACCTCGCGCGCGCGTAACAAATCCCTACAACCTTCGATCGATAAGTTACGCTATTCGGAATCAAACGAATCATTCCATGAAGAAACGATCTTAGAATCCGGTCATGCTTTATTAAATCCACTATCAGAAATCGAAAAGGCAAAAGTAAAATTGTCTAAGGAAATGGTTGCTCATAACAAATTCTGGAATGAGAAAAGAGGAAACTATCCTCAAAGAAAACGAGAATTAAAACATCAGATGCTCGCCAGTAAAATCTGGATCTTAGCGACCGAAAGGAGCGATAAAGGCTCTCGAATCTCTGTTTCCGAAATATGTTCTTCATTACGTATACGAAAGGTAACAGCAAACCACATCCTAAATAAATGGATCAAACTGAAACTGATCGCAAGCGGACAAGGTTACTCTTTCACCCGGATTTAATTTAACTCTTTGAACCAGCCGATCACTTCCGTTATAAACTGAAATATAAAGAATCCTTCCGGACATGTTTCCCACTTTTGGAAACGCAAATAAAGGACTAACAATTAGGATCGATGCCAAAGCAAATAATTTGCCCACCGAATATACATTCTTTCTCATACTTTGATTCTCCTTAACAGGTAAATCTCCGATGGTTTGTTCGATAAGGACTTCCTATTTTCAAGAAACCGGAAATGTGCCAAAAACCGCGCAGAACGATGGAAATTTATCGAAACTATTTGTCGCGTCATTTTAGTCAACGCTATTTTTAGCGTGCTATATGTAGCATGGTATAAATAGCAGAACAACCTTAAAATCCACGAATGGATTACGAATCCTTTCAAAAGAATGTCAGCAAGCGAATCAAACAACTAAGGTTGGATAAGAAACTTTCCCAGGAGGAATTAACCGGACTGGATATGGGAGTTAGGGTTTACCAAAGGATAGAATCCGGCGATGGGTCCCCAAGTCTGCACAGTTTGTACAAAATTGCAAAAGCCCTCGGAGTGCATCCAAAGGAATTATTGAACATTCCGATGCCGGAAGAAAGATCGAAAAAGGCTAAATAACCGAATTTCTCATTTTTCCATTTACATTCGGTCCTATTAAAAATTCTGTAAATTCGATTTATTAACCAGAAAATCGACCGCTTTCCATGCAGAATTTCAACCGAGAAAAATCCTCAAAAAAAGGTCTTCAAATACAAACCATTGAGGAAGCACAACAATGGTCAAAATTTGTTATATCCCCTGTAACCATTGCTCACAAATCGCGCGCGCAGAAGGAAAAGTCGGAAGACGGTAAGAAAAATAAGTCAGCAACAAATACCTCTAGCAAATTCAAACATGCAGGAATCAGAATAGAGTTCTTCGAGCAGATCACAAAGAAGATCTTGCATGACTTTTACAAAAAGAAATGTCCTCACTGCGAGAATCAAATACTGGACAAAGAAATCTCAACTCGACCGGATCTAATTCGTTGTAGAGTTTGCCATTACCAAACTTCAAGACTGGCATACACTCCCCTCCACCAATGTAAACTTCCGCTCTGGATGTTCGGATATGTATTTTACGAATCTCTCATCCAACATCCAAAAGTTCTCACCTCAATAGAGATCTCCAAGAGATTAGGTATTTCATATAAAGCAGCTCTGTTACTCAAAAGAAGATTCCAAGTATTTGCATCAGAACAATTAGATAAATATAAACAAATAACATTCAAACTCTTGGAGGATGAATTTAGAGACTTCAATTTGCCTCCAAACGAGAATACGAATATTACAAAGAAAATGGCAAAGCATTCGTATATATGTGCAGATACTGCCGTTTTGTATTCTGCATCTGCAAGAGCAAACAAAGGAAGAAAACGTTTCCGTCACAGTGGAGCTACTGCATCCATATATCTCTCGGATAAACTTGGTGGAAAACAAATCGGAACCTTAGTTCATACAATTGCAATCAAAGGTGGGCCTGTATTTTTTCATTCAGTTCCAAATCAAAAAGCAAATACACTTGGACCAATCATCAAAGAACATTTGCCAATTAGAACTCCGCTATTCACGGACCAAGGATACCGTTGGCTTTGGGGAATATACAGAAATCATAGATCGGTAAATCACAATGCGAAATCAAAAGAAGGAAGATATCGTTGGGCAAGGAATAGATGGAGCAAACATGGAGTTCATTCTCAAGTAGCAGAAGGAAATCAGAGATTACTCAAAACTTCCTTCGGTGCATATTGTTATACAACACCAGAATACTCGACTCTGTATCTGAATGAATTTGCCTTCCTCAAGAACGCGAAAGTCATCGGACTCGACGCTTTAGTTCAGAAGGAAGAGGAAGGTTCTGTGAGGATTGGAGCTAGGTTATATTTACCTCAACACATCATTCAGAAGTTTCCCTAACATTTGGTCCTGGGTTTGAACAGTCTTCTGATTCGCTTCATAAGAGCGGTTTACTTCAATCATCTCAACCATTTCAGTAACGACACTAACATTAGAAGCTTCTAAATAACCTTGGAGAAGGTTCGGTTCTTCTTCCAAAAGAAAAGGTCTTGGTTCACCTGACTCAGGAGTATCATTATAGAAGGAGTCCCCTTCTTTATCCAAGTGACGAGGATTTTCTACAGTACGTATCTTGATACGATCTAAAAGAACAGGAGTTTCAAATCTATTTTTGTCCGCACCAACGGAATTACGAGGATCATTACCTATCTCGCCGTTGATCCAAACTTCTCCATTCTCTTTGATCAAAAAATTACCACGAGCAACTTTGATCGGGCCATTCTCACCCATCAAAGGAAAACCTTGAGGAGTCACCAAGTAACCGTTCGTATCCAAAACGAATGCACCTGAGCGAGAAAGTCTTTCCCCTCTATTAGTTAACACGCTAAAAAATGCAGGATGTTCAGTGCCGGGTCTATCTTGTAGCATCATGTCGAAAGGATTGTCTGTCTTCTTCACAGCACCTTGTTCGAATCTTGTATAAATTTCATTTACCTCGGCGCCTAACCCGAGTTTGCCGACCACAGGAGCAGTGTCGAACGAGCCCATAGGCACTTTGCCCACGCCGTCTTCGCTGAATCTATGGATCAAAAGTTCAGGAAAAGTTTTGAACAACGTTGTGTCCCTTTTGAATGCAGTCTTGTCCACGTTCGCAAGATTGTTTGAGATCACGTCCATGCGTGTCTGCTGCACGATCATCCCGTTGGATCCTGTGTACATTCCTCTTAACATTCTTCTTTCTCCTGCTCCTTTTAAGGATCGGAATTTTTTAAAGATCCCATTACGCTTTTGAAGACATAAAAAGAAAAAATAAGAAGGAGTTCCTACCAACTTCAGAAATCGATTTCGGGGTTTGGCCGCCTCCCGCCCGATGGCGGGACCGGGCTGCTACGGGTTCGGCGAGTCCGCCTCATCCCACCTTCGGTGGGACAAGCCCTTCGCATCCCTTGCGGAACGCGGAACAGTGATTCAGAAAATCCCATTCCAAACGAGGTCGGCACGGAATCCAGAATCTACATTCCATCCCAAAAGCGCACAAACCTGGCTTGATAATTTGGAAATTTTCTGATATAGAGCCAGGAAGCAACCTCCCACGGGGCCCTCCTCCACCACCCAAACTCGGGCGGGGGCCGTCTTTGAAAAAATGTGTTCGATTAAAACCCAGTGTGGTACCCGAAGCAGCCGAAGAGTTCCTACTTCTTCTTGCCTTTCAAGGTGATAGATAAATTGCAATCTTCCAGGGTTTTGCCCGTTTTCGCGGTGAAATCTTTTTTAAGTTCAGAGAGTATCTTTTCTTGGAGTTTGGAATCCAAATCTATATCGAAAATTTCCCCAGTCTCTTCGTCGATCGCATGGTGATGATTTCCCAAATTAGAATCGTATAATGTAATCCCGGACTTCAATTCCAGAAGATGTACGATCCCCTTTTCAGAGAATAATTTCAGATTATTAAAAACGGTCGCCCGAGACGCATTCGGCATATGCTCATTTACCAGATGAAATACCTGGTCCGCTGTCAAATGTTGGGGCTCCGACAATAGAAGATTCGCCATTTGTAACCGTTGCACGGTCACATTGATCCCAGCCTCTTCTAATATCTTCTTAGTTCTCTCGTAAGAGTCCTTCATATCTTCAGATTACCACCCCGTCCTTTTTTGTCCACAATTTAGACTTATTCTAAAAAAAGACTTGAACTAAAAACTTCCTAATTTAGACTAAGTCTAAATTAATAATAGATCCAGAAGATGAGCTGAGGGGCCCTCCCCCCTCTTGGGGAAATAGATATGGAAGATAAAAACGGAACTTCTGCCTGGGAGAAATACAAAACCACGATGTCCGCATCTTCAGACCGGAACTCTTTCGATCTAGCGAGAAGTGGAAACTTAGAGGATCTTTCGAGAAAGTTAGACTCTCTTAAAGATATCAACCTGAAAAATGAGAAGGGTCATAGCCTTCTCATGTTGGCCGCTTATTATGGCCAAGAAGGAACAGTTCGTTATTTATTGTCCCAAGGTGCTGATCCGAATTCAACGGATCTTTCCGGAAACTCCATATTGATGGGAGTTTCTTTTAAAGGATATTCTAATATTCTAAAACTCCTTTTGGAAGCGGGAGCCGATCCGGACTATCAAAATCCTAAAGGACAGACCGCTCTTCAATTTGCTGAAATGTTCGGCCGCAGAGAGATCTGCCGGATCCTTTCTCAAAATACCTCACAGTCCTCTTCCACAATTTCTTTTATGAGATCTTGGATTCGATTCTTCACTCAAAACGCGCTTAAAGGAGGCAGACGATGAGTAAAAAAACTTTGACCACTTCGGGAGGACATCCGGTTCCTCAAAACCAACATTCAGTGACCGCAGGATCCAGAGGTCCTATCCTAATACAGGACACTCACTTGATAGAAAAATTAGCCCATTTCAACAGGGAAAGGATCCCGGAAAGAGTCGTTCATGCGAAAGGTGCAGGAGCTTACGGCGTATTGACCATTACAAAAGATTTAAGTGAATATTCTAGAGCATCCGTTTTTTCTAAAGTAGGTAAAACCACTCCTCTATTCTTAAGATTTTCCACTGTTGCGGGAGAAAAAGGTTCCGCGGATACGGAAAGAGATCCAAGGGGATTTGCGGTTAAGTTTTATACGGAAGAAGGTATCTGGGATTTGGTCGGGAATAATACTCCTGTGTTCTTCGAAAGGGATCCATTAAAATTTCCCGATTTTATCCATTCCCAAAAAAGAGATCCGATCACCGGTTATAAAAATCCTTTCCGTATGTGGGATTATTGGGCCAAAGCTCCGGAAGCTCTTCATCAAATGACGATACTTTTCGGGGATAGAGGAATTCCTGACGGTTTTAGATTTATGAACGGTTATGGAAGCCATACTTTCGGTCTTTGGAATAAAAAAGGAGAACGTTTCTGGGTCAAATTCCACTTCAAATCTTTGCAAGGGATCAAAAACTTGAGTCCTCAAAAGGCGGCAGAGTTAGCCGGAACCGATCCTGACTATGCAACCAGAGATCTTTTCGAGGCGATTGAAAGAAAAGAATTCCCTAAATGGAGATTCTGCGTGCAGATCATGCCGGAAAAAGATGCAGAAAACTTTAAGTTCAACCCTTTCGATCTAACCAAGGTTTGGTCCCATAAGGATTATCCTCTAATAGAAGTCGGGATCATGGAATTGAACCAAAACCCTAAGAACTATTTCGAAGAAGTGGAACAGGCTGCTTTCTCTCCTTCCAATATGCCTCCTGGGATCGGAGCTTCTCCGGACAAAATGTTGCAAGGCAGATTGTTCGCTTATCCGGATGCTCAGAGATATCGTTTGGGGATCCAATACCAACAACTTCCGGTCAACCGTCCCCGCAGCGAGGTGAATGTGTATCATAGAGACGGCAGCATGAAGTTCCAAAACGACGGCCAATATGATAATTACGAACCGAACGGTTTTGGCGGTCCTTCTCAAGAAGGATCTTATGCGGAACCTCCGTTAAAAATCTCAGGTGATGCGAGCCGTTATGATTCTCATGCAGGGAACGATGATTTTTCCCAAGCAGGAGACTTGTATCGTCTCATGAGCCCGGAAGAAAGGGAACGTTTGACTAGCACGATCGCTTCTACTATGAAGTCGATACCGAATGGTTTGGCGATCGAGAATATCAAACATTTCTATAAATGTGATGTGGAATACGGGACTAAGATCGCGGAAAAGCTGGGGATCTCCGTTAAAGAAGTACGGAATTCGTAACTTGTATTGCGACACCGATCGACTCGTGGTCAAAAAATCCTGCATGGGATTTTTTGACCGAAGAGGAGAGCGGGATCCGAAACCTTTAGGTTTCGGAGTCGCCCCAAATCTTCCCGATCTTCGCCTTCTTGGAGTTCCTACATTCTTCCTACAAACCGGCCGGATTTTGTCTCATTCCTAAAAAACCTTTGACATCTCTTGTTCTGAAGGCTATCTATCCAGGGGATGAAGAAAAAAGGGTATTTTCTCTCCTTAGGAGCCGGTAAAAACCAGGTACCCTTGATTTCTGCGGCAAGAGCACTGGGCTTGGAAGTAGCCGCAGTAGACAAAAACGATAAGGCGCCGGGCTTCGCGATGGCAAGCCTAAGGATCATAGAATCCACCTTCGAATACAGAAGGATCTTAAGAGCAGTCGCAGAAAATCCATTGCCTACTCCGATCATCGGGTTAGGAACAAGATCTTTCGGTAAAGCAACTTATAGCACTGCATATCTTGCGGAAAAATTAAAACTGAAATATGCAAGCACCGAATCTGTATTAAAATTTTCTGATAAACAAATTCTGAAAGAGACTTTGGCCCCAAAAGGGATAAGGGTCCCAAGAGAGATCCCTGCTTCGGAGATCAAAGCAAAGTCTAAATCTTTTCCTTATCCTTGGATCCTAAAACCTAGCCAGGGCAGCGGCAAATCAGGGATCCAACTCGTAGAATCCGATTCAGATCTGAAATCGATTTCTAATTTAATTTCCCCTAAAAAACAGCCTAAATCAAAAACCACTGCCAATTCCCCTCATCCTGAAACCTGGCTTTTAGAAGAGTATATTCCAGGTCCTGAATATACCGTTTTGGGATTGGTAGAAGGTTCCGAATTTCATTTGGTGAATATTTCCTTGAAGGAAACTTCTTCTTTTCCTCCTTTTCTGGAAGCCGCTCATCGTTTGCCCTTCCCAAAATCGGAATTGGAAGGAGAGATCAAGATGTTGTGCAGAGCAATCGTTAAGGCCACCGGTCTGAAAAATTGTCCTTTTGTAGCCGAGTTCAGATCGGACGAGAACGGGGATCTTGTTTTGATCGAAGCGGCTCCGGAAGTGGGCGGTGAATATCTGGCGGATGTTCTTGTTCCGGGTTATTCCGGTTACGATTATTTCACTAATTTAGTCAAACTTTTGGTGGGAGAACCGATCACCCCTCCCCCTTCTAGTTTAGAAATTCCTAAAAAACTAAAATCTCAAGTTCGTTTTGATATTCCTCCCAGAGGAGTTTCCGTTCTAAAATCCTGGGAAAATTTTCCCACCGCTTTCGGTGAGACAATTCTTTTGGACCAAAACTTAAAAGAGCTCGGTTCTAAACTGGATACTTCTTTAGGAAACGAAACAAGGACCAGAGTTCTTTGCGTAAGATCTAAAGCTTCTTCTTCGGAAGAAGAATGGAATGGTTCCGTGAAAAATCGTTTGAAGGCGGAATATGAAGCCCGCTGATCATCCTTCCAAAGAAGCTTGGGAAACTCATTATACCAGATCTAAAGCGAAACTTTCTTATCCGGATGAGAACTTAGTTCGGATGATCTCTAAATTTCCGTCTTCTTCCCCTTCTCCCAAAGCTTTAGATTTTGGGACGGGTTCCGGAAGACATTGTGTTCTTTTAAAAGATTTCGGTTATGAAGTATCTGCTGCAGACTATAGTGAAAATTCCATCCAATCGGTTCGGGAATCTTATCCTTGGGTTAAAACTTTTTTGCTGAATTCTCCTCCTTATCCTTTTGCAGACGAAGAATTCGATCTCATTGTAAGCTGGGGAGTTCTACATTATAATTCTCCCGATCTCGCAAAATTTATGTTAGATGATACATTCCGTATTTTAAAAAAAGGCGGGTATCTTGCAGCTTCCGTAAGAGCGGAAGGTGACACTCACTTGAAAGCGGAAAAGGGTAAAATTGGAACCGCGGATCTTGCAGGCGGCGCCACCTGGTTTTATTCCAAAGAAGATGTGCAAGGCCTTCTTCAAAATTTTTCTTCTTTCGAGATCGGTTATACGGAGAGAACTCCATTAGGAAAATTGGATGAGAGGATTTGTCATTGGATCTTTCTCGCCAAAAAATAATCCAAGAAGAATGTCCTCTGAACGGGGACTGCGATTGGGAACCTTTATACAGATCCGAATTCGGTAACTTCGATCTTTCTATCCAAACCTGCAAAACCTGCGGCTTCCAAGCACAATTTCCAAGACCGGAACCGGAGTCATTATATACAGAAGAATATTATACAGGTGACAAGGGATTCACGTATAGAGACGAAAGACAGACCGAAAAATTCGATCGTTATGTTTGGTTCGCTCGTCTTAAAAATATTTCCAAGTTCAGATCTTCCGGAAACTTCTTGGACATTGGCTGCTCCTTCGGCGGTTTTTTAGAATGCGCTAAAGAAAAAGGTTTCGTGCCTTATGGTGTGGAAATTTCTTCCTTCTCCGCCAAACAAGCGGAAACGAGAGGTTTTAAAGTATGGGTAGGCCAATTTTTAGATGCGGATCTTCCTGAAAACTTTTTCGACGTGATAACACTTATCGAAGTGATAGAACATTTAGAAAACCCTAAAGAAGTATTCAATAAACTCGCAAGGATCCTAAAACCGGGCGGATTACTTCTCATACAGACCGCGAATTTTGACGCCTGGCAGGCGATGGAAGCAGGTAAAAATTATCATTATTATTTGCCCGGTCATGTGTATTATTATTCTGCAAAGATCCTTCGGAAAATTCTTGCCATAAGAGGATTCGAAAGACAGATTACTTACCTCGGAGTGGACTTCCCTCTTTCCGCTAAACTTTTAAAATCAAGGGGAAGTTTTTCAAGCTGGAAGGATTATTTTAAATGGTTCCGGATCTCTTTCTACCATTTCAAAAGTAAACTTTCCAAAAAAGGAATACCACTCACTTCTTCTATGGTGCATTACGCGATTAAGAAATGAATTCTCATCCGAATACAAAGTATAGTAGATTTTTCGATTATATTCCGGACGCAGGTTTAGGAAGAAAACTGAACTTTACGGTCCGTGTTTTAGCCGCATCCGCCTATCGTTTTGTCAAAGACGAATGCCTGATCAAGGCTTCCGGTATTTCTTATACTACGATCGTGTCCTTAATCCCGATGCTCGTTGTGGCGCTTTCACTTTTGACGATCACTTCCGGACTGGACAATCGTAAGGAAGAAATATTCGATAAAATTAATGCGTTTTTTCTGATCAGCAATATTAATTTGGATATCAATCCTTACTTGGACACCTTAGGAGAATTGATCGATGCCGCCAGACAGATCGGCGCGATCGGTTTTATTCTTTTAGTGTTCTCCGCAACTACAGTATTAAGATCTTTAGAAAACTCTTTTAACTCCATTTGGAGGATAGAAGAAAAAAGATCCGTTCTGCAGGAATTCGTATTTTACTTTTTTGTCCTTTCTATCGGCCCCTTACTTCTTGTGATCGGCGACAATCTTGCCAAGAAGGTAACAGATGTGTTCCGTCCTCCTCATTATCTGAGCATGGACAAAGATCCGGAAAATCATGTCTGGATTGCAGGCGAGAACGGAACTCTCCTAAGAATGGACTCAGGCCTCAAACAGGATTATTATCTAGATGAGAAGGATATAGATCTCAAAAATATCCGCTGCCTGGACTCTTTCGGGGTCCGTGTAGACTTCTGCGAAAAACCCGATATTTCCAAGGAAAATTTCGTTAGAGTTTCCATCAAAGACGGAAAAGTATACGCTCTTTCCGAAAAAGGATTATTCCTTTCTAAACCTGTAGACGGTTCCGTATGGAATGCGATCTATTTCGATAATACTCATTTTAAAGATTTTGAATATATTAACGAAGGGAATTTTTATCTAATCTTCTCCAATGGAGAAGTACTGCATTTTTTCACCCAAGGTAGAAGTTACAAACCCATATTCACAAATGTTCTGAAGATCCGAGCGAATCGGGTTTATTTTCCCGAGCCTTATCTGGGCTATATCGTAGATGAGGATGGAAATGTTTGGAAAAGTGAAGATGGCGGTTATACATGGAACGCCACTAAGATCACTGGGCACGGCTTAAAGGACATCCATAGGATCAAACCGGGAGAACTTTTTGTAACAGGAGAAAGAGGTTCCGTTTTCAAAACGGAAGACGGCGGTTATTCCTGGAAAAATCTAAGCCATAAAAGATACACGTTCACCAAAGTTTGGTCCATAGAAAATGAAGAATCCGCGGATATTTTTCTTTTGGATGCTCTCGGAAACATTCTAGTCTCCATAGACGGAGGGGAACATTGGAATACTTTTTATATTCCCGCCAAAGGGAAAGTATTCGCTTCCGGATTATTGGACAGAAGTGAGAACGGAAGATTCAGATTATTGAATATAGGAGAATATAGAAAGATCAGTCTTTCGGAATACAAGGATGTAAAATACGAAACGATCATCCTACAAGGAGGAGAGTCGGTATTCTCTCCTTACAATATTCTAAAATTCTTTTTTCCTTTAATCGGGATCTGGCTTTTTTTCTTGGCATTATTCACATTGATCCCGAATACGAAGGTCCCTATCAGAGCTTCGGCTTGGGGAGCAGGATTTACAAGTGTGATCTTCTTGGTCTTCCTATATGGATTTCAGGTATATATCACATCCTTCTCCGAAACCACAATGATAGTGTATAAGGCGCTCGCCTCCATCCCTATCTTCTTGATAGGAGTATATTCATTATCATTGATCGTTCTATTCGGGGCAGAAGTTACTGCCTGTGTACAATATCCGGAAAGATACTACGCGCCCTTCCAATTGATAGAAGAACATCATACCTCCTTTAGTTATGAATTCAGAAAGTTAATGGGAGTTTTAAAAGCAGTCTATTCAGTCCAAAAAGAAAATAAGATCGCTCCTCGAAACGGAGACCTTGCGATCAAATCAGGGCTTCACGCGGAAGAAATTCCAAGACTTACTAAAACTTTATCCGAAGCGGGACTACTTGTAGAAACAAATGAAGGTGGGGCCTGGCTGCCTGTGGTCTCAGGAGAAGATCTGACTCTGGGAGATTTTTACCGAAGGATCCCTGAACCTCTTTTAAAGGAAGATCCTTCTTTCCATGTGTATCCCGATAAGGTCCGGGAAAAAATGGATAAGGCGGAAACTTCCCTTCAAAAAGATCTGGATGCGATCAGCTTCAGGGATCTGATCGATTAGATTTTAGAATCCAGCTTAGAGATCGGCGGAAGATTAGAAGACAAGGATTGATAGATCTGTTCCGCAAGTCCCAAAGAAGAATTCGCGGATAAATTCTTAGAATATTCGTCATAAAGCATATCTTCGAAAATTTCTTCTGCGTATCCGCCGTCTATAAGCCCGGATTTATGAACTGTGGATTTCATTTCTTTCAACATCATCTTAACGAAGATGGATTCGA
>NZ_RQHS01000022.1 GCF_004770895.1 Leptospira dzoumogneensis
GCTCTATGTCTTGCGCCCATACGAGCATCGTCCAAATTTTGTGCCATAGGTAAGAATGCACCTGCACATGCGATTCTGTTCTGTTCTATGATGACCGCCCCGTCATGGAGTGCAGTGTTCTTTTTGAATATGGTAAGAAGAAGGCTTGTTGATAGAATCGCATCCAACTGGACCGCTTGCTCCGCGATATCTTTTAGACTATGCTCTCTAACGATCGCAATCAGAGATCCGGTTTTGTTTTTAGCCATGATCTTGGAAGCTTCTACGATCTCATCCAGGTCGGTGGCGGTTTTTAAAAGGAAAGGACGGAATAATCTAAGCCTCGCCATATCACCGGTGATCTTACGAAGTTCAGGCTGCAAAAGAACGATAATTGCAAACACGAGGGCTGGGCGGATATTATCAATGATCCAATCCAAAAGTTCAAAATTCAAAGTCTGGGCAAAAATCCCAAGCACCCAAATAAGACCGATCCCCAAAAGAAGTTGAACCCCTCTTGTCCTGCGGATGGTAGAATAAAATTGATAAATTAAAAAGCTGACGATCAGTATATCCAGGACCATCACGATCCCGAACTTATCACTTTGGAATAAACTGATGTTTTTTAAAAAATCCATTCCAAGAACCTTATAACCCTAATACGGAAAACATATCGTAGAGGCCTTTTTCTCTTCCTACCAAAAATTCGGCGGCTTTTACGGAACCGACTGCGAATGTTTTTCTGTCTTGAGCCTTATGGGAAATTTCCACTCTTTCTTCCGGAGTGAAAAAATAGACAGTATGATCTCCGATCACTTCTCCCGCTCTAAGAGTATGGATCGCAATTTCTTTAGGATCTCTTTCCGGAAGAATTCCGTGGCGGCCATGTACAATATTTGACTCTGTGCGGGAAAGAGTCTCCAAAAGGATTGTTTTTAGTTTTTCCGCAGTTCCGGAAGGAGCATCTTTTTTATGACGATGATGAATATCTTGTATCTCAATATCCGCCAGATCTCCCATCACTTTTGCGGCGATCTCAGTCAGTTTAAAAAGAAGATTCACCCCGATGGACATATTCGGAGAATACACGATCGGAATAATTTTAGAAGTTTCTTTTAATAATTCCTTATGAGTTTCCGTAAGGCCGGTCGTTCCAACTACAACAGGTTTTTTGAATTCCTTGCAGGTAGATAGAACATCCGACAAAACTTCTCTAATAGAAAAATCGATTACAGTATCCGATCCGGAAATGGATTTAGAAAGATCGTCCGAAAACAAAATTTCATTCTGTTTGAGTCCGGAATGTAAACCGGAATCCAAACCTAAATAAACGGAACCCTTACCTACTACCGCAGCGGAAAGTTCAGAAACTTTAGATTGGGAAAGTACTTGGATAATAGCCTTCCCCATTCTTCCAGAAGCACCAATGACTGCGACACGATTCTTGCGGGCCAAATCGAATTCCTTATTTATAACCTTTTGTCAAAAGATCGGAAACCGTTTTTTTCAAACGGTCCGCACCAGCGCCCGCACTCAGAGAAGTCAGAGGAAGACGTATCTCACCCGAACAGAATCCATTCCAACTCATCACTGCTTTGATCGGGATCGGATTCGTTTCTATAAATGCTAATGCGAATAATTCTATAAAATCATAATGGATCTTTTGAGCGGAAGCTACGTCCCCTTTTTGAAAAGACTCCACCAATTTCACCAGACTTTCCGGAAATAGATTCGAGATCACGGACACTACACCTTTTCCACCTAAGGAAAGAAGAGGAAGGGTCAGATTATCATCTCCCGAAAGAACAGTCATCTTATCATCTACAAGAGAGATCAATTTAGACATTTGTCCCAAATCTCCAGTGGCTTCTTTCATGGATCTGATCTTAGGATGTTCGGAAAGTCTCAGAACAGTTTCCGGCAATAAATTTACGGAAGTTCTTCCTGGAATATTGTACAACATCACAGGCACGGAAGAATGATCCGCGATCTCTTTGAAATGAAGATATAGACCTTCTTGGGTGGGCTTATTATAATACGGATTCACTTGGAGTATCCCGTCTACTCCGTCCTTGCAGGCAGCTTCGGTCAGTTCTACAGCCTCTCTAGTAGAGTTGGAACCGGTACCGGCCACGACCAAAATCCGCTTTTTGACATGTTTCACGGTTTCGCGGATCAGTTCCGCGTGTTCTTCATGAGAAAGAGTAGGAGATTCGCCGGTGGTACCGCAAGGCACCACTCCGCTTACCCTTGCTTGGATCTGTTTGTCCAAAAGAGAAAAATAGGAATCATAGTCTATTTTCCCGTTGCGGAATGGGGTAATAATGGCAGTAAATACGCCTTGAAACATAATATATAAATTCCTGATCCCAGGGCGATTTGGCAACCTCTTTACGCTCTAAGATTCACGCAGAGGCGCGGAGACGCAGAGGATGTTTGGGGTTAGTTAAATAAAATAATCTTTTTAGCTTCGCGGCTTTGCGTCTCTGTGTGAAAAAACTCTGCGCCTCCGCGTCTCTGCGTGCCAAAAACTCTGTGCCTCCCAAATCTCCGCGTCTCTAATAATGACTCCTCACCTGGTCCATTCTCCAGCTGAGATAGATCAATACTCCCATTTCCAGGAATCCGGACCAAACGAATGTGGAAGGAATTCCAATCCGATCCGAAAAAAATCCGGATAAAATCCCGGAGAACGCAGGCACCAAAAGAAAGACCAGGCTATAAAGAGAAAGTATCCTTCCCCTGATATGATTTTCAGTATTTTGTTGGATCCCGGCCGGGATCAGAGTGATGATCACACCTGTCATAAACCCGAATACAAAAAACAAAATGCCGGTGAGAACCAAACTTTCCGCAAGAAAAGGGATGAGTGAAAATAGAAAACAACTGAAAAGCGCTGATCCGAAAAGAATATGCCCCTTCTTCTTTAAACCATGAAGAAGAAAGGTAACTCCCCCTCCGATCACAAGACCGACTCCCAAAGCGGAAAGTAAGGCGCCTCTTTCTCCTTCTCCCAATCCCAAAACTTCCTTAGCATATTTAGGAAGAAGTACCTGGACTGGGCCGACTAATAGGACCACGGCACCCATGAGGAGTAGGAACTGAGAAACCAGAGGAGAATTTTTTAAATAAGAAACAAGCTCAGAGACCCCGGGCCCGGAAGAAGAAGTTTGGCTTCTCTCCCTCATCTGCACCGGGATCAAGACCAAAAAGAAAACACTTAGAACATAAGCGGAACCGATGCCCATAAAAACATATTTAAAGGAGAAAAATTCCTTAAAATATCCGGCCACCAAAGGAGCAAGACCATACCCAAAAAGAACAAGAGTGTTTAACCAAACACTATGTTTTCCTATTTTAGAATGTTCTAATAGATCTCCAAGTATCGCAAATCTTCCCGGCATCACAAACGAAAGTCCGATCCCTGAAAGAACCGAGGATACAAGAAGAAGGTAAGGTTTTCCGGGAGAGATCCATTCCAAATGTAATGCGAGAGCCGCAAATCCGGAACCGCAGGCCATTGAGACCTGTGCCGCCGCAAGAAGCCATTTTCTGGAATATTTATCCAGCAATCTTCCCGCGGTAAAACTTAAGAACAATAAAGGAAAACATACAAAGAAGAATACCCATCCGGAGAAAGTATCCGAATTGGAAATACTTTGGGAAAGAATAATGGCGGTATAATTGAACATATTTCCCGCGAGCAGGCCTAGGATAGAAGATAGATAATAAAAAAGAATCACACATGGAGATTGATAAAAATCATCTCTCCGAGCAAGCCTAATTCAGAGTAGAAGTCGCCGAGTTTGGAGAGTCAACAAGGGGAAATCACGCAGAGACACGGAGATACAGAGAGTTTTAGGATGGGGTTTTATACATATACAGAAGCAAAATTGATTCAAATTTTCGATAATCAATTGTTATTCGAGAAATGAAGATATATAAAGCGGCTATATTGGTTTTTGCTCTCGGATTTTTAACATGCAAAGAAGGCACAACGGACGTTCCAAATTCATTCATTTTTCCTTTATTACAAAATAATAACGGAACTCCTGGTACAAATCTGGCGCAGGTAACATTCGACTCTATTGAGTTTGATGATGTTCCGATCATTTCCTGCGACTCCGATAATTCCAGCGGCCAAGGGATAGTGGTAGATCTTCCGGATATGTTCCCTCCCAACTATGTAGTCAAAATTGAAACTGTCCCCTCTAGCTCTTCTTATACTTTTCCGGTAGGAGGAGCACTCGATCTATATTTAGGCTCTTCTCATAAGCCGGATGACCCTACAAACTGCACTCTAACCAGAACTACCAATACCTTCTTAAGATACAGCGCAAACCTTTCGACTAACTGCACTGTGGCGAACCATACATTCAGCCGCTTGGAAATAGATTGTATCCCCAACTAATCCCTCAAGGAACAAGTGAACACTGTTCAAAATTATCGCCTGCAATATAGTCACTCATTCAAGGGATTAAATCAGTATATTATAAAAATTTAATTATATATCAAACATTAAATTCTAACAGTGTTCAGTGAAAGCCCACTCACTGTAATATTACGAATGTTCAATATAGATGAATTATTTTATAAGCAAAATATAATTGAAGTGACTTCGAAATTCCAGCTCTCATGCTTTGGCCTGAAGAGAATATAAAAATCTCCTTCAATAGAGAGTGGAGTTAATTTAAAAATGAACATTCGAAACTTTTGGAAAATCCTAAACGGGACTTTCCTAATCGTGGGAGCTTCCACGCTTTCGGCACAAAGCCAGGCGCAAATGTTTTCCAGACCCGGAGTAATCGGTGACTCCTTAAGCCAGGGTTTTTATGGCGCAACCGTAGAAGAGAAAACTCAGAATTGGGCTTATCCGGTTTTAGTTTCCAAACAAGCCGGTTCCAACGTTTCGTATAACGTGTTAAAGGGGCCTTACTTAAATTTCGAAGACGTGCTTAAAGGTGATTGCGGGGTATTCTGCATCGCTGCTTCCATCATCGGTGGAAACGGATCTACTGTTGGAACTCCAACACATGCAGGGATCACCGGAGCAGATTACACTACAGTTCTTCAAACTTCAGGTCAGTGTGAGAATATCAATGCAACTACTTGGGCAAAGGATTGGTATTGGGAAACTTGGTATTGGTATACTTATCGTTGGGTGCAAGTTCCAGATTGCCAATCTCCTGATAAATTCCATCAATTCGGTTTAAGAAGTTCCGGAACTCAAATGCAAGTAATGCAGGCAGTAAAGCCTAGCTTCTTGTTCGGAACTGCTGCGGCAAACCATGTTCTTTGTACTGCATTGAGCACTTCTACGGATTGTTTGGACCAAGCTAGATTTTTAAGAGATATCCGTTCTACAATGTCTAAAATGGCTGCGATCGGTTCTATCAAAGGCGGGGTTCTGTTCACTGTTCCAAATGTAACTTCTATCGCATTTTTGGAAAATTATAACGATCCTCAAGGAAGAACAAACTATTCGGGTTTGAAAGCATTCTTCCGTTCTTCAGTTTCAGATCCTTCTCAAGTTTTAGATAAGAATGAAGTGGCAACAATCACCAACTTCTTAACTTCTATAAACAATGAAGTGAAGGCTCAGGCTGTTGCAATGGGATTTGCATTAGCGGATCTTAAAGTTCTTTTTGACGATTTAAAAGAGAATGGCCGTTTGATCAAAAGTCCTTCCGGTTATAGCCCTGGTTATGCAAAAGCAAACTGGCCTCTACCCGGTCAACCTGGTATTTTCGGCTTGGACGGAGTGCATCCGAATATGTATGGACATTCTGTTTTTGCAAACGAGCTGATCAAAGCGATCAATTCCAAATACGGTTATTCGATTCCACAAGTGAGCGAATACACCGCTTGGTACTATGATTCCTTAAATCGTAATCCGGTTGATTTGAAAAAATTCCTGACAGACACTCTGTTCGGTCAGTTTATTTCTTGGGTCATCGGAATTTTCGTTTAATAGCTGTTGGCTAGCCCCTAGCAAAATACTTATTGATAGAATAAGCTTTGTTACGGACTATAAAATTCCTAAATGTTTCCCGCTCGCATAGGGCGGGGAATATCTAAATTCAATCCTAATCTAAATTTCCTATCATCATGCAATTTTTTCGTTCTCATTGGCCCTGGATCTCAGGCGCGGTTATTCTTATTATTTGTATTTTATTTATATTTTGGCCGGAAAGAAGGACCGGTTCTCCCAGTTTAGGAGAAGAAGCTTCCGAAATTGCAAATCGCAAATATGGCAGCAGCGGTACCTTAGAATTTCCGGATGCTCCTCACCCTTTTGAAGAAGATCCCGACTTAGAAGGACCTGCTAAAAGACTTTGGCCTGCGGCTTTTAAAGAAAAAAAATCGGAAGAAGAAAGGGAAAAGATCAGAGAAGAATGGATCGATTTTGCCGCAAGATACCCTAAAAATATTTATATCCCAAGCGAATTCCGTCCTCAGCTCACATCTGAAGATGAGAAAAAAGCAAGAGAGCAGTTGGATAAGGTAACTTCCGCCGAATCCAAGTTTGCATTGTCCAGGAATGAAGGAAGATATGCTCAACCTGGATCAGTTCCGACACGTCCGAGCGATCCGAATGTAACCCCGGAAGAACAGAAGGCCTACTTCTCTTATAAAATTTCCGAATTAGAATCCAGGATACAGTTGGTCCAATATGCGATCCAGCAAGGTAGAATGGATGTTTCTCAAATCCCTCAGGCAAATTCCGATATAATATCTTGGCAGAAGGAACTGTTACAATTAAGACAAGCTTCCGAATCGGTGCCTAGATAATGTTTATGAAGTTTAAAGTATATTCTGTTTTCATTATGCTTTTACTGTCGTGTATGTTCGGAGCGGCGGCTTTTGGTTTGACTTTAGGATGTTTTGGCCCCCCTCGTCCGGACCTTCTACCCGAAGTACAGGAAGAAGAAATTCCAAGTATAGGACAAGTCGCATCGGATCTGAAAAGCCAGAATCCGAGAACTAGAGCCCAAGCAATTTTAGAATTAGCATCCAGAAACGAAAGAAAGTTCATACCGATCGCTCGAGAATGGATGAGATCTTCGGAAGAGATCACAAAAGGACCTTCAATCTTGGCACTAGGGATCTGGAAAGATAGATCTTCTCTTCCTGAAATTCTGAATTTTTTAAATCCTAGATCAGGAATTGATCTAGGAACCGTTCTGGAAGCAATTGCAAGAATGGAAGATCCTCTGGCAGGAAATCGTGTAGCAAGTCTTTTAAACCAAGAAGATGCAAACATTCGATTATTAGCCGTGGATACCTTGGTCCGGATCAATGCGAGACAATCAGGGAACATTATTTTAGCATCAGCCAAATCGAATAAAGATCCGGATAAAGCCAAAACATTTGCTATGGCATTAGGGAAATTGAATATTCCTGAAGCGGAAGATTATCTCATAGATCTGTCCTCTCATTCCGAGCCTGGACCTACCTTGGCGGCAGCCTACTTGGCTCTCGGAAAGATCAGAAGTAAAAAATCTATTCCACTTTTAGTAAAAGCGATACAGGCGGATTTTGATAAGGGAAGAGAAAATTCTTCCATTGCTCTTATCGATATCAAAGATCCTAAAATTTTACCTTTAGTCCTTCCAATTTTAGAGAACCAAGACAAAGAGATCCGGTATAGAGCAGCAGATGTTTTGATCGGAGTTCCGGATCCAGGGTTTTCTCCCCGTATTTTAGAAGTTTTAGTTAAGGGTAAATCCTTGGCAAAAGCTCCGGCATCACATGTTTTAGGTCGTATTAAATTTCCCAAAGCAAGAGAAGAGATCGAAAAAACATTATTAGATCCTAATATTCCAGACAGAGAGATCATAGCCCAATCCTTAGGATATTTGGGTGATAAAAAAAGTATCCCTGTGCTTGTTAAAATACTAAAAGAAGACCAAACAGAGGCAAGATACGGAGCTGTTTGGGCATTGGGAGCCATAGGCTCGGAAGAAGGACTTCCTTATATAGAAGAAGCTTGCAAGTCTAAAGATCAAAAATTGGCTAAGATCGCTTCCGAAAGTTTAGGAATGATCGCTTCTCCTAAATCTCTTTCTCTTTTAGATAAAAAAACGGAGGAATTTCCCGATTTAGCACCAATCACTCTCTCGGCAATCACCTCTATTCCGGGAGAGGAATCCCGTAAAATTTTGGAAAAATATGCGGAGAGCGAAAATATCAACCTTCACCAGGTTGCAGTTTCTCAATTAGGAGCTAAAAAAGATCCGGCAAGTGTGCCTGTTTTAATTAAGTTACTCCAAGAAGATTCAAGATCTAGGAATAGAAAGCTGCTTATATCCGCCTTAAAATCGGTAACCGGATTGAAGTTTGCTACCAAGAACGAATGGATCAATTGGTATATTTTAAATTTTTCTAAAAAACATCCGTAAGTTTTATAAGGATTGGATGGTTCGGATCTATCACTTGCGCTTTTTCTGCGAATTTTTTGGCTTCTTCCGATTGGTTTAAGTTTTTATAAATATCCGCCATATTGATCAGGTTATTTAGATAATTCTTATCCAAAGAGTAAGCGATCTTTCCGAAGTATTCCGCCTTTTGAAAATCCTTATTCAGCTTACTGGAATAAGACGCGTAATACTGAGACTCCAATCTTTTTGGATTCAAATTTGCGGCTCTTTCAAACGATCTAGCCGCGGAAGAAAAATCTTTCAGTTTCAAATATGATTTTCCAAGAAGGATAAAGAATTCTTCTCTATCTGAAAAAATCGTTTTGTATTCATTCAAATAATCGATAAGAGAAGAATAGGATTTTTTCTTATAGAGTGATTTTGCCTGTTCCAGCACTTCATTCAGAGGAATTTCATTTTTTGATTGAGGGTCTGCCAGATATTCTAATCTTAATAAAGTGAAGTCGTCGGTCAATTCTCCGAATTGAAGAGTCTTTTCATATATCTGTTTTAGATCTCCGTTCGATTCCTCTACAGTTCTCAAAAATTTCGTTTCGTCCTCGTTTACGATCCTGCCCCTTTCGTCAGTTCCGATCATAACATCGTCTTTACCGTCCGAACCCAAGATCAGAACATCATACTTTTGTAATTGAAAAAATTTTACGAAGAAGTTCTCTTCGTTCCCTGGAATACCTATCTTACGGAGAGTGAGTTCATTCTCCAAAAATCCCGCCGCACCGTCCCTGTACAATACGGGCCAAGGATGTTCCGCATTGATATAATAAAGCGCTCCGGTCTTTTCATTCAATAAACCGATCACTACTGAAATATACATAGATCCGTCGAAAGATTCAAAAATGCCTTGGAGTTCTAAAAAGGATTCTTTTAACCAGGATTCGGGAGCTTTGGAATATCCACCGTTACGATTGGTCCTGGTTAATAAGGATTGAAAAACCGTCCCCATCACAAGTGCCCCGCCAGCGCCCTGGATAGATTTTCCCATCGCATCTCCGTTGACGAATACCGTGTATTTCTCTCCTTGGATGGAAATGTTTCCGGAGATACTGATATCCCCGCCTATCTCATAATGTTTCTCTTTGAACAAAATCGCCTTTTTCTGTTTAGAAAAAAAATCTATCTTCAAAGAGGGACTGGCAGTATTATTAGTGAACAAAGGGCGAATCAGTAAAGAAGTTAGAAAATAATCCCCGTCTTGCTGGGTCTTCAGTTTATTAACATTGGCAAGGGACTCGTTTAATTCTTGG
The DNA here is from genome assembly GCF_004770895.1 of Leptospira dzoumogneensis. Classification (NCBI taxonomy): domain Bacteria; kingdom Pseudomonadati; phylum Spirochaetota; class Leptospiria; order Leptospirales; family Leptospiraceae; genus Leptospira; species Leptospira dzoumogneensis. The sequence goes on from NZ_RQHS01000022.1 coordinate 9,665, forward strand.
GTCCGCTCTTCCACCTTATTCTCCAAATGTTCATTCAGTTCTTCAACTTGTTCATTTAGACGTACGAATTTATTCGCGAGAATAGTAGCGATACTGATAACAAAGAAGAAGAATGCGTAACCCACAGTTCTAGGAAAAACAAATAGGTTCCGATTGGACATCGTATCCAAAATTGTGGACAAGGCTACGATAGAAACTCCGATCAAGATGAGAAGTGCATCCCTGTCTTTTGTTCTGATCTTATGGATCAAATAATAAAAGATCAGAACCATATAAGCTCCCCAGCCTAGCTGCACCGCGGAACTATTCAGCTTATTATATAAAATAACATCGTTCGAAACCAGATAGAAGAGTATAAAAATCCCATAAATCCCATCCAATACGTTGATAAACTTCCCTCTTGGGAATTTAAAATAAGATCGGATAAAATTCGCGAATATAGGAATAAGAGCAGTCAGAATAATATATTCCGTTTTTTTCATATATAAGAACGGAATTCCCAGCTCGTATTTGATCTGGTTTCTGAGGAATTGATAAACCACAAGAAAGATAGTAAACAGTCCGAAATACAGATTTTCGGTATCTGTCCTTCTTCTTATAAATAAAAAAAGAAAATAACCCCCTACGGTGAGATAGATCATTAGCAGTGCAATTTTGGTATATTCTGTCCTATAATAATCCCCCTGAATGAGTTGTGTATCTCCGATTTCCGTCCTATCTTGTTCTATCCCCGCTTCCGGATGAAAATATTTTTGCACTTCCAGAACGAGTATGTTCTCCTTCCCTCTTCGTATTAACCCCGGAGGAATAGAGTATATTCTGATCTTATCATAAGCCTGGGGTTGCGAAGAATTCATATCCCCTGTCTCTCCGATCAGTTTTCCGTTTAGATAAGTTCTATCCTTATCCGTCAAAGTTCCAAGACGAACAGATACTCCAGCGGCTTTCCAAACTTCAGGAGCAATAAATTTCTTAATTATATAAACCTTACGTATTGATTCTTGGGAAACCCTATACACTCCGGGTGCATTGTACGGATTTGTTTTAATTCCGGGATCTTCTCCGCTTAAGTAAGAAAGAGAGAATTGTTTCGGATCTAAAGCCTCTTCCGTGATTTCCCAGGTATGATTATCCGTTGAATTTAAGCTGGTAATCGAATCAAAGGATCCGATCTCTTGGATCTCTTCTGAGAAAAGTAAATATGGAAAAAATAATATAGATATTAGGACGATTGCGGAACGGATCTGCATCGGGTATTCCTTGGATTGAAAATAGAATTTCGAATCTACAGGATTTGCGCTTTTTATTTTTCGACTTGCGAATGTTAGCTTAAGAATCCGATTTCAAACAATTCCCACAAGTACATTTTTGAAAGATAGATTACAACTCCGTGTCTTAGTGCCGTGGCCGGTCCCGAAAATTCTACCTTAAGTAATTGATTAAGCTAAAATGGTTTCGCCCGAAAAACACAAGAACCTTGCTTGGATCTTCCGAGCGAAAGGTCATAAATTTTACCCGTAGATAGAAATAAAATATAATACAACAGCAATCAAAGGAGGAAGTCCTTGTATAATTGCGGCCCTTGCCATCGCAGGTTTAGAAACTAATAATACAAGTCCGGCTCCGAAAACAGAAAGACAAGAGAATGCTAGGATCGCAGGGGCATGGCATGAATGTATCTCGAAAAAGATCGCACCGTATAATGCACCGATTGCAAGAAATAAGTTATAGAATCCCTGGTTTAAAAAGACCCCTTTCATCGCTTCCGCTAATTTTGTATCCGTTACTCCGAATCTTCTGTGAATACGAGGACGCATCCATAATACACTTTCCATGATGAAGATCCAAACATGCAATAAGCCGACGATAGCCGCTAAAATTCTTGCTGCTAATATCATTCCATTCTCTCCTAGGATATAAATCCCATGGAGTTTTAATTCGGTATTCTTTTTTGTAAAGAGTAATCTTCTCTAAATTATTCACAAGTAGTGTTGGACTACAAACCAGTACAATGGGATCCCGATGATCACATTAAAAGGGAAAGTAACCGCTAGAGACATCGGAAGATACAAACTCGGGTTCGCTTCCGGGACGGAAGTTCTCATCGCTGCACCTACTGCAATATAAGAAGCGGAAGCGCAGAGTATCATGAACATGAACGCATCCGGAGCAGTCATACCGATCAGTTTAGCAAGTCCTAATCCGATTGAGGCATTCATCAAAGGAACCAAGATCGCAAAGATCACTAAAAAGGGACCTGCAGTTCTCAAATCCTTCAATTTTTTTGCGGCAACTAAGCCCATGTCCAAAAGAAAGAAGGAAAGCATTCCCTTAAAAAGAGCATCCGCAAAAGGTTTCTCCGCATCCCAGCCGCTTTTTCCAGTCAACATCCCTATGACCAAAGAACCTACTAAAAGAAAAATAGATCCTCCTAAGAAAGCTTCTCTCAAAAGTTCTTTCCAAGAGAACTCGCCGCTTATATTCTTCTTTGCAATACGATCGATCGCCACTCCGATAATGATCGCAGGAGATTCCATTAAAGCGAGACCTGCTACTAAGAATCCATCGAATTCCAAATGCAAATTATTCAAGAAAGCGTGAGCAGTCACGAATGTACCTGCACTTACGGAACCGTAAGTCGCCGCGATCGCCGCCGCATTATGTACGTCTAATTTTAATCTAAGAATGAAAAATGTGTAAAGGGGGACTAATAATGCCATCCCACTGCATGCAATCAAAGTAAATAAATTTGCAGAGGTAAACTTGGCTTCTGCTAATTCGAATCCCCCCTTAAAGCCTATAGCAAACATCAAATACATACCAAAAAATTTGGATAATGTATCAGGTATTTCCAGGCCAGACTTAAGCAATACCGCAAGAATTCCTAAGAAGAAAAATAAAACAGGCGGATTGAGCAAGTTTTCTAAAATGAGTTTTGGCTCCATGGCGAACCTCCAAGTTCGGAATTGATTTAATCTATAAGTTTCACTCCCATCCAGTTTGCTATCGGCAGCCTCATAAAAAGTTCCTATATACATAGACCCTATATAAGTCAGCATAGATCATAGTATAAAATTTTTATGATAGCTTTTTCTAAATTTATAAGTTTGGACACTTTTTAATATTAAAATTCCCTGGAACTGAATCTATATACAATGTTAATTTATGCCGTTTTGGCAAATAATAAGGAGAAATGATGCTGATAGGGAAAAGAGTTTTGATCTGTGCTTTATTTTTCCCGATAGGTTTTTTTTTGCCAAAGAAAAGGCGGATAACGCATAATCCCAAACTTCGTCCATTCATTATTCCTGATTTAAGAAAAATGTTTCACATTTTCATCTTTACAAAGTTACGTAAATTCACTGCAATTGGTCCGGCATAACGAAAATTTAAAATTCTTATTTAGAATATTTATATATGCAAAATATTTAAAACACGCTCTGCTTTAACAATGGCACTTAGATTAAACCTACATAACCCGATTTTGATAGTAGAAGACCAAAAAGAAACTAGAGATCTTATCGCAAGATTAGCAAAAGGTTTCGGCGTAGATGCAGATACCGCTCCGGACGGAAAAGTCGGCTGCGAAATGGCGGAATCAAAAGAATATTCGCTGTATTTAGTGGATCTGGAAATGCCTGTCATGAACGGATTCGAGTTTATCAAAACGATAAAAGAAAAAAAGCCAGAGTCGTTATTCATCGTTATCTCCGGCAATGATGTTCCGGAGATCATCATCAAAGTTATGAAATTAGGGATATTCGATTATATTATCAAACCGATCGACAGAGATAGATTTTACCAAATTCTGGAAAGGATCTCGGAATTTATACGCCTTAAAGAAAGTGAAAGGATCCTGACGCAGGAAAATGAAGAACGTCTTAAGGCTCAGTTAAATTGGATACTCTACAAACAGTCTTGGCTTACCGATCTAGATAAAAATATAGATCTTTCCAAAAGTACACTTAATAACCTAAAACAAAGTTTTTTTAGCGGAGGAGGTTTTGGAGCAATCGTAAGCATAGTAGAAATACTCCAAGCAAGTGCCAAAAAAGAAAATTCATCTTATAATTTTTCTTCAGATGTAGTCGAATTACTTTTCGAAAATATTTATTATACCAAAAAGGGACTTCGTTCCCTTGAAAAAAGTTTAGAGATACTTAATAAAAACTTTCAAGATTCTTTTCAAAAAACAAACAGCGAACAGATACACGATCTATTGGAAAAGTCCAGATTAAAACTGGAAAGTTCCAATGAACAATATAGCAAAAAGAAGAATGTACTAATTCCTCAGATTTCACTTCCTGCGAACGGATATGATATAGATGCTGATCCGGATTCACTCAGCAGAATATTTACGGAACTATTAGTCAATGCTTTGAAATATTCTTCTAATAATTCGGTCATAAACATTTACATCTCCGCTTCAGGGGGATACTTGAATATCAATCTGAAAAACGAATTCGATCCACAATCGATCCCGGGTATTCCTAAAAACAAGGAACTACTGGTCAAACAACCGTTCTATAGACTCGCCGGATTTGTGGATGAAAATTTGGAAGAAGAGGAATATTTTACCGGTTTAGGATTGACGATTGTGGACTTCGTAATAAAAAAACACGGCGGGATTTTTTCCATACATAATGTTATCGATCATTCTCTGGGAGAAAAACCTGTCGAAGTGGTACTCGCCACAGTTTCATTGCCTATCCTAGATTAATGTTCGAAACTACAAATCTGATCCAATACTTAAAAGCGGCCACGATCGCTCAACTGGGCTTTCTGATCTTAAACTTTATAATTAGAGTAAAACTAAGTATTCAAAGTTTACTCGGAAGTTTATTCACTTCTTCTCTGATAGCTTATTTTATTTGTCCTTGGCTGGACCATTCTACAAATATATTCTTACTGATCCTGGTACATATCGGTTGTTTTTCGGTTTCTATATTTTTCTATCTATTCGTATCCAGCCTATTCGAAGATGGATTCAAACTTAAAATCCGGCATGCGGTATTATTTCTTTCTCTGAATATATTCTGTTTTTATATTTTTCTGATCTCAGACATAAGAGGCCAAGATTCCGTCTTTGCAAAAGTATTATTCAGCATGCCTCAAGTATTCTATCTCGGAATTATCCTAGCCACCTTAGGAAGAGTATTAAAAGATAAGAGTATAGATCTGCTGGAATCCAGAAGAGAGTTCAGGGTCATCTTCTCCTGGGTCACCGGACTTTATAGCATATCGGTCGTATTAATGGAAGTGATCACCAAGGACGCAGGATATTCCGCACAATTAGATCTGATCAATTCTTCCTTTATATTTGTTTTGGTATTTTTCATTTCATTTAGGATTTTCCAATTTAGAGAGAATGTATTTCCAGTCGGAGAAATACAAAAGGAAGAAGCAGCCGAAGAGCCCTTAGATGAGGGCCTGCTCAAAAAACTGGATTCTCTATTAAAAGACCAAAAAGTATTCTTACAAGAAAACCTTACAATCTTATCCTTGGCAAAAAAGTTAAATGTTCCGGAAAAGAAGGTCCGTAGACTTATCAATAAAGGACTTGGATACAGGAACTTCAACGAATTCCTAAATCATTACAGAATACAAGAAGCAAGGTTTATACTCTCAGATCCCGGCAAAAACGATTTCCAGGTACTTAGGATCGCAATGGATTTGGGCTATGGTTCCCTGGCACCGTTCAATAGGGCATTTAAAGAAATTGTAGGAATGACCCCAAGCGATTTCAGAAAACAAAACAATCTCGTAAAATAGCCGATCGAATCCGGAATCGATCAGCGATTGTCCGAAATCCATCGGATGTAAATCTGAAAAAATGTTTTAATGATCCATCAAATCCTACACAGGAGCAAAGGATCGAATATGTGCTTTCACAAACAATTATTCCAATACATGATGGATTTGGTTCCCCAAATCCCAATCATATTCCTAATAGATTTTCTAAGATACTTTCTATTCGCAGGCATTGCGTTTTTGGTATTCTATATTTGGAAACATCCTTTTCAATCTAGAAAGATCCAAGAGAAGAATGCGAAACCTTCTCAGTTCAGAAAAGAATTTTTATATTCTGTTTCTTCCGTAATCGTATACACTTCGGTGACATTGATCGTATTTCTTTTCAGAAAATACGGTTACTTTAAGTTTTACGAACGTATAGAAGATTACGGATGGGGATATCTGATCTTAAGTACGATCATGATCTTAGGTATACAGGATTTTTACTTTTATTGGACACATAGATTAATGCATACCCGTTTGTTCTATAAAACAGTGCATAAAGTCCATCATGATTCGGTTACACCTTCTCCTTGGACCGCTTATTCTTTCAGTCCTTGGGAGGCGTTGGTCCATTCTCTCATCATGCCGATCGTAGCACTCTTATTTCCCGTTCATCCATTAGCTTTGATGATCTTCATGACATTCCAAATTATACGAAATGTATTGGGTCATAGCGGTTATGAAATTTTTCCGAGCTGGATGGGTACGAATAAGATCCTGAAACTGGTGAATTCGAATACGAATCATGATATGCACCACCAAAGTTTCCGTTATAATTACGGACTTTATTCCACTGTCTGGGATTATCTATTCGGAACGGTTCATCCGGAGTATGAAAAAACTTTTGCAGAATTGACTTCTAAAAAACCGGAACAAACAAATCTACAAGAAAGTATTACCTAGTAAAGACTCATCTAAACTAATTCGCGCCTAAAACAGGCGTGAATTTTACATAGGCTTAGTCGCAATAAATCCGTAATGATAAGGAGGAAGATCGATAGGCTTTTCAGATCCTAGTTTGAATCCCGCTTGAATGGCCTGTCTATAGATCCCTTCCGGCTTAGGACGGATCTCCATCTTTGGTCCTCGTGGAGTATTTGGATCGTAGTTCCAATGCACAAGTCCTGCAGTCCCTCTTGGTCTTAAGATCCGAAACGCTTCTTTTAAAATAGAGACAGGATCTTCATGATGTAATAAGTTAAAGATCATCACATACTCTACAGAGTTATCCTCAAGTCCCGTTCCTAAAGAAATAATATCTCTTTCGATCGAGAATATATTCTTAATCCCGGACGACTCCGCTCTTTCTTCCAGATCGTTCACTAGGTCAGTCTCTATCTCGAAAGCATGGATCTTATTCTTATTTTTCTCAGCCAAAGGAAGAGTAAAAGTCCCGTATCCGGACCCGAATTCTACAATTTGCCCGTTAGTTTGAGATACACCCATTCTATCCAAAATCAATGGGACATTAAAAAGTGTGTCCCAATAAGCCGCTTCCGGCATCCCGCTATCTCTTACCTTCATAGACCATTTGTAAAAAACAACTTGACCTCAGTCAATAAAATATTCAAATACATATTTGAATATTTGAGGAATTATGAACTCAGGAAAAACCGGGCGAGAATTTAAGGATTTTATCTATTCTTCCCTAGCAAAATATGGAAAGGCAATTTCCGATCCTAAAAGGATAGAATTACTGGATCTTTTGCTTCAAGCGGAAAAGAACGTGGATCTATTGTCCAAAGAGATCGGAATGAGCATTGCCGCAACATCCCATCATCTAAAGATCTTAAAGGAGACAAGACTAGTCCGAGATAGAAAAGAAGGCAGAAATATTTTCTATCAAATAGAAAAGGCCGGTATCCAAATTTTTGATACGATCTCTTTTGCAGGAAAAGAATTCAATGCAGAGATACAAATAGAGATGAATTCATTTTTCGATCCGGAATTAGAAATGGAAGAATTAGAATATAAGGGCTTCTTAAAGCGCGTATTGTCTGAGGATATTACGTTGATAGATGTAAGACCCGAAAACGAATATAACTCGGGGCATTTGCAAGGTTCTATATCTATTCCGCTTAAAGAACTCAGATCAAAGTTAAACAAACTTTCCAAACGTAAAAAGATCTTCGCTTATTGTAGAGGGAAATATTGTGTCCTTTCGGAAGAAGCAGTTAAAATTTTAAGAACGGAAGGATACGATGCATATCGTATCTCGGAAGGTCCGTTAGAATTTTTACATAAAGGGATTAAATTAAAGAAAGATTGAGACCTTAAAGAAGAATTTTTCCATTAGATCTTCTTCCCTTTAATACTAAGATAGAAAATACAAGGTAGATAGATCAGAGTAAATAATTCCAAGGTAAGTCCTCCCACAATCACGGTCGCTAAAGGTCTCTGTACATCGGAGCCAATGCCGGACGCAGTTGCGGCGGGGATCAACCCGAGTAATGCGAGTAGTACAGTCATCAGTCTAGGGCGGAATTGTAATGCCGCTGCCTGCAATACCGATTGTTCGGGATCCGGATGATCCTTATCTTTTAAAAGATGGATCATTCTAGAAACAAATAACACTCCGGTCATAGTGGAAATACCGAATAAGGATACGAAACCGACTCCTGCGGAAACGGAGAAGTTCATACCTCTCAATAATAATGCGAGAATACCTCCGGTCATAGAGATCGGGATCCCGGACATCGCGAGTAACGCATACTTCCCGTCTCTAAATATCATAAACAAAAAACAATAAATGCAGAATAACGTGCCTGGAATAACGATCCTCAGCCTATTTCCCGCTCTAGATAAATTTTCAAACTGACCTCCCCATCCGATCGTAATACCTTCCGGAAGTTGTATACTCGACTCCACTTTTTCTTTGGCTTCTTTTACAAAACCTCCCTGGTCTCTTCCTCTTATATTGGTTCGGATCGAGATCTGTCTTTTGCCGTCCTGCCTTTGGATGATCGTAGGCCCGTCCTTTAATTCCACCGAGGCTAATTCGGATAAAGGGATCCTTCCTCCCGATGGAGAAGCGACTAATAGATTTTTCACCCTTTCTATAGAAGATCTAAAATCAGTAGTATACCTGACTAAAATATCGAATCGTCTGCTTCCCTCGTATAATTCCCCTACTTCTATTCCGCCTACCGCAGCCTCTATTGTATCCAAGATTCCCTTGGCATTGATCCCGAAGCGGGCGGATTTTTTCCTGTCTATCTCGATTGTGAGCTGTGCCTGATCTCTTTCTTGTTCTATTCCTGATTCTGTGGCGCCTGGAATGGACTTTACTATCTCTAGGATCTCTCCTGCATAATTTCTCAAAAGAAGAAGGTCGTCTCCATTCACAAAAATCGCCAGATCGGACACACTTCCGGTCACCGATTCGGTCACGTTATCTATAATCGGTTGAGAGAATAAAAAATGTGTTCCAGGCAGACTCGCTGAAAGTGTATCCTTAATACGTTTTAATAGTTCTGCCTTGGATATTTTTTCCCTCCAAAGTTCGTAGTCCTTCAAACCTACAAGTATTTCCATCCGGTTCGGACCGTATGGATCGGTTCCCTCATCATTTCTTCCTAATTGGATCAAAACTTCGGAGACCTGTTCGTTCTTTAATAGGATCTCTTTCACCGTACCTAAATACTGCTCCCCGCTTTTTAAATGCATTCCGACCGGGAAAAAGCCGCGTATATTAATAGCACCCTCGTCCAACTCAGGCAAAAACTCGGTACCTATTCTATAATAACTAAATCCTAATATTATAATAATCCCCATGACGGAATAAACCACGGTTTTTTTGGCAGCACGTAAACGGGAGGCGAGAAGTGAGTTATAAAAATCCCGGATCTTTATAAGAATGAAATTTTGGCTTTCTAAAGGTTTAGGATCGTATTTTTCCAGCTTGCTCCTATAAATAAATGTCATGAGTACCGGAATGACTGTTAGTGTCAGAAGTAAACTTCCGAATATCGCAAAAGAAAGTGTGAATGCCATAGGGGAGAACAGTTTTCCTTCTACCCTTTGAAAAGTGAAAATAGGCAGATATGCGAATATGATGATCCCTATGGAGAAAAAGATCTCTCTTCCCACTTCCAGAGAAGAATCATGAGTGATATTCAGTATTTCGTCGAAGCTCAATTTTGTTTTTCTTTGGGATCTTGCCTCGGAGTATTTCCTAAAAATATTCTCTACCATGACCACGGCGCCATCCACTATGATCCCGAAATCGATCGCTCCCAAAGAAAGAAGGTTAGCAGGGATCCCTGTCAGCTTCATCATAAGAAATCCGAAAAGTAAGGAAACGGGAATAGTAGATGCTACAACCAATGCGGAGCGTACACTTCCCAAGAAAAATATAAGCACTAGCGTTACTATGCTCACTCCCTCGAATAAAGTCCTATAAACTGTTCTTACCGTATATTGTACCAGCTCAGTTCGATCGTAAGTAGCGGAGATCTTTACTCCTTTAGGCAGACCTGTCTCGTTTAAGGTTTTGATCCTTTCCTTTACTCTTTCTATCAATTCGGAAGGATTCTCTCCTCTTCTCATCGCGACAATACCCTGCACACTATTTGTCCCGGATCGGATCTCTCCGGTGACTGGATGTCGGATAACGTATTCGAAAATACCGTCTGGTCTTCTTGGATATTCTTCGACGGATGCAAGATTGCCGATATAGATAGGGGTTCCTTTGACTGCGGTGACTACTATATTCTGTATATCATCCACATTCTGTATGGCCCCCAATCCTCGGACCACGAAACCTTGGTCCCCTCTTGTGAGTATATTTCCTCCGGTATTCCTATTATTGGATCTTACCGCGTCCAAAACATCGGAAAGTGTAAGACCGTATCTATATAATCTTCCGGGATCGGTGATGATATGGTATTGTTTCTGTAGTCCACCGAAATTGATAATGTCCGCGACTCCAGGCACCTGTCGAAGGCTTGGGATCACTACCCAATCTTGTAATGTGCGAAGATCCATAGGAGTAAAATCTTCCGTACCTTCCAAAGTATAACGAAAGATCTCTCCAACCGGCCCGGTCAAGGGGGCAAGAGAGACCTCCGCCTCTTCCGGAATATCCACATCTCTTAATCTTTCCAAGACCAATTGTCTTGCAGTGAAATCGCTTACACCTTCTTCGAAAACAAGTTGTAAAACGCTTAATCCAAAGATCGTTTTGGATCTTCTGGTGAGAACATAAGGGACCGCATTTAATTCTCTTTCTAAAGGAAGAGTCACTCTTCTCTCCACTTCCAATGCGGCTTTGCCCGGCAGAAGAGCGATCACACTTACCTGAGTATCTCCCACATCCGGATATGCCTCTTTTTTGATCTCTATCCAAGACCAGGCTCCTAATGAAAGAATTGCGATCGCAAGTATGATACTAGGCGCTCTATGATGAAGTGAGAAGGAGATGAGTCTTTCGATCATATTAAAATCCGAAACTTAAACCCTTTAATAACATCGCACCGTTTGTTACTATCTCTTCCCCGGAGGATATACCGTCGGAAATAATCGTTTGCTCCTCACCGGAGGTTCCTAGAGTAACTCTCCTCCTAATAAAAACCCCGTTTTCATCCAATACGAAAAGGTAATTCTTTTCATCCACGGTAATGATCGCCTTATTCGGGACTGCAATTACAGAAGTCCTAGGATCACCGAAGTCCACTCTGGCATACATTCCAGGCAGGATTTTTTCATTAGGATTTCTTAAAGTAACCCTTACTTTTACAGCTCTCAAAGCAGGATCCACTACTTCTCCTACCGCTTCCGCATTTCCTACGAAGTTCTTACCGGGAAAGGACAAAAATTGTATCTTCACATCCTCTCCTTTTTGGACTTCATTCAGTCTGGACTCCGGCACATCGCAGATCAGCCAAAGAGTAGAACCTGAAACTGAATCCAATTCCTTAGGATTAAATCCTACCGTTCTTAACTTGGATTCCGTTTCAGCACTTTCCGCTTTTGCGATCGCATAATTGGATTCCGCCTCCGTTACTTCTCTTCCGGTTGCCGCCTGGTTTACATACATGTCTTTAACTCGGGCCAGATCTTTCAAAGCCTTAGAAGTGACAGCCCTGCTTCTCTTGTATTCCGCATAAAGCTGAGTGGTTTCTCCGGAATCAAAGAGTATGATCTTCTCCCCTGTGTTCACAGAAGTTTTGATACTCGCGATCACTCTGGCAGGAGCGACTACCGAGAAGACGGCGTCTCCTTTTCCCACAACCAAGGTAGAAATACGTGCAAGACCGGGAGAATCCTTAGGGAAAACGATCCTCTCTCCGCTTTGTTCCACCTTCGGACTTCGATCCAGTTCCTCTTTCCAAGCCTGTTTGAGTTTATAGGAAGAATACCATGAATTCGCCCAAAGAAGTAAGGCGCCTATAAACAATAGGATCACCCAACGCACCGGCCTTCCCTCTATATTCATTTTATAAAATTCGAATATACGATCCATTCGGTCAAAGCTCGCCAAAAACGGTTTTACCCACCGTAAAATTCAATATTTCCACCGCTTCTATTCTGTCGGATTGTAATCGGATCATTTTTAACGTACTATCGCTGTAAGACTCGAAAAAATCCGCGAATTCCAAGATAGTTAGGTACTTCTTTTTGTAATTTTCTATCATCAAAGCGGATAGATTCTTATAATCCTTAGTAAAGGATTCCTTATATTCCTGAAGAAGCCGGTCCTTCTCTTTTGCTATTCCTAGGGCGGAACGAACTTCCGATTTTACGGATAAAAGTTTCTCTTCCAACTCCGCTTTTTTTGAAGCCAAAGCGGTTTCTGAAGCTTTAATATTCCCTTGGTTTCGATTGAATACAGGTATGGGCATGGAGATGGTGACTCCATAATAATCTTTAATATAATTACCGGCCCTGTCATAACTTCCTCCTATAGAAAGATCAGGGACCGCCATTGCTTTCTGTAGTGTAAGATTTGCTCTTTCCGCATTCACTAAAAGTTCAAGTCCTTTCAGATCGGGTCTATGTTCCAATGCGACATTGAGCAAACGATCCGGTTCCAATACTAAGGGAGAAAAGACGGCATCCTCCATCCCGGAAAAAACAGGAACGACCTCTGCATCGAGCATATCAGGTTCGTTGAGCAGGATCTTTAGGGCCTTCTCCCTTTCCAAAATATTTTTGATCAGCTCGGAACGATCCGTCTCTAATCGGAAAAGTATGGACTTCAATCTCAAAAGTTCGGAAAGAAGGATCTGTCTATTTTTATAAACATTCTCCGCACCTTTGATCGTATTTTTTACGCGGGGAATACACTCCTCATAAAATTCCAATGCGTTCCTGGAATAATACAATTGGAAGAAACTGGATCTTAATTCCAATTTTAAGGAACGAAGAGTATCGTAAAACATCTGTTCTGCGGCACTTTTATTCCATTTAGCGAGCTGAACTCTTTTATCTCTCTTTCCCGCCATATAGAATAGCTGCTGGATCTGGACCACCGTTTCGCCATTTTTAGAAGTATCAAAATATTGTTTTGTCTCTTTATTATAGATATTCTGATCCACATAAAAAGTAGGATTTTCCCAAAGGCCTGCCTGAATGATCTCCGCCTTCTTCGACTCTACTTCCAAACGAGAAGAAAGTAAGGAAAGATTGTTTCGTAAGAACATTCTCTCCGCATCTTGTAACGTGATAGATCTACTTCTATTCGGAGAAGGTTTTAGTTCGGATTCAGTTAATATAATATTTGCCTTTGGATCGTTTTCAGGGAGTTCTCCCCCTAATATTTCAAGATAGGCAATACATAAGAAAAAAAGGAATAGAATAGATCGATTCCGAAAAATGATATCACAAGCGTACATAAACGCACCCTTAATTTAAGTTAGCAGGCTTCGCTCGATCCTTTCGAACGAAAAAATAAATCGATAAATTATGCTAACGCAGGCGGGGGAATATCAATCAGTAAACTTATAAGTTTTTCGTAAAACCGAAGGGAAAACTTAAAACTACTATTATTTATTATAATTCTGTAAAAGGAAAATTCCGTTAGACGGCTTTCAGGATCGTATTCAGTGGAATCACTTTCCCAAGCCATGGAAATTCTATCCTCTTCTTCCGAAGGAAATAGGATCCATTTTTTACCCAGAGCTTTTTTTTGGATCTTGGTATCGCTTAGAGAATGACGGGTCCCTATGATATCCGTATTCTGAAAAAAGGATAAGAAGGAAAAATCCAACAGGAAAATTAGGATCAAACATATCCTTATTATTGTGTTTCCTGATATATTGTTCCTTGGCATTTTTTTGGACTTAAAAAGAAGCAAACTCATCTTAAAGTGATCTGCTAAAATTTCAACCTATTCATTTCCCGGTCGGAACGATAGTAATCCATTCTATAAACTTAGTCTTGAAAAATTCGTCGATCTGGCCGGTGAACTGGTGATAGATCAAAAAGAAGATCCAATAGGCCAAGGTAGCTGCCACCAAAGTTCTCGCAGTCATATTCGCTAAAAGTGGAGAAGCAGTATAGTACATACGAACGATTGCGATAGGCCAGAGGAATAATAAGAAAAAGTAAATCGCTCTTGGGATCCCGTAGAGCCAGCTTAAGATCTCGGAAGGATAAGATTTGGATAATCTTTCATAAGCTTCTTTTAATTCAGGAAAGAATTGGAAGAAGTAAAACACAAAAACGAAAAATGTCGCGATCTTCCAAATGATCTCTATATCGTTTCGGATCAGCACAAATGTCAAACCCACGAACCAAATCAAAAAGATTGGAAATACGATCTGCTGCAATAAGGAACCTGACTGGGCGAGAAACATCAATGAGATCTCCTAAGATCATTTTCGGCAGAAACTTGGCCGGACACCCACTCTAAACATTGCAGAAAACTCTCCGGATCCGCTTTTCTTAAGCCCGCTATATCGAATGCAGTCCCATGATCCGGAGAAACCCGGATAAAATCCAGTCCCAAAGTTACATTCACTCCGAATTTTCCCTCCCACATCTTAAAAGGGATAAGCCCTTGGTCATGATAACATGCCAAAAACAAAGAGTATTTCGCTCTGGAAGTTTCACTGAACGCACCGTCTGCGGAGAGTGGATCAGTAACATCTAAACCTGCCTTTCTCATCTTGGAGATGATCGGCATTAGTATCTTCTTCTCTTCGTCCCCAACCTTTCCGCCTTCCCCTGCATGAGGATTCAAACCTAAGAATGCAATTTTACCTTTAGAGATCGGAGCGGAACGAATAGCAGAAATAAAACTGGAGATATGGATCTTTTTCAGGTAAGAAGGTACCTTCTTCAATGGAACATGAGTGGTTAAAGGAAGAACATTCAGTTCTTTTCCTGCCATAAGCATATATGTTTTTTTCTTATATACTTCCGCCAAATACTCGGTATGGCCTGTGAACTTTTTCACTCCGGCTTTGATCACCCATTCTTTACTTAATGGAAGTGTAATCAAGTTGCCGCCGATCTTCTTTTGGATACGGACCGCTTCTTCTAAACTTGCAAACGCAGCCTTGCCGGATAGGGCACTCGGTTTACCGATCACCAAAGATTTTTGTTCGGAAGAAGAGAGTGAATTCGTTCTCCAAAGATAAAGTCCTGGAGAAGATATGGAAAACGGATCTTTGATTTCCTGCCAACCGGGATAAGAAAGAGAAGAAGATGAACTGATGAGCAAGATTTGTCTTTGCTGGGAGAAGATGTTTAACTTCTCCCAAGACATTTGAAGAATTTCAGGCCCGATCCCACAAGGGTCACCCTCTGTGATAAGGATGGGAATCAAGGCCTATACCGGTGGATTTAAGCTTCCTTAGCTGCTGTTTGTTTTCCGAAAAGTCTTTCTAAGGTAAGAGAGTCCTTAGCATATTCCAATTCGATATGATCTTTGTTGGAATGTTTCAGGTCGCTGGAAATGATACAACGCCCTTCGAGCACCACTCCGTTTTGGATGATCAATTCCGGTGTGCGGATATCTCCCAAAATTCTAGATGTAGGAAGAAGCATCACTCTATTACGAGCGGTGATATTTCCGATTACGATACCTTCTATAATAACGCTGGCAGCAGTGATGTTTGTGCGAACCTTACCGGAAGCTCCGATATATAATTGTTCCGCTTGAAGAGATTTTCCTTCGAACTTTCCATCAATCTTTAAGGATCCATTGATGAAGAATTTTCCATTAAAGTAGGAATTTTCGCCGATTGTGGAGTTTGTAACTTCGGAGGAGTTCTTAACAAGTGCCATGAATTCTGAATCCTATAGACTCGGATCGAATAGATCCGGTGTAAACACAAGCTAAACGGCCCCCTGGGCATAGGAAAAGGAATTTTTTAGTTTTGATGCGGTTTTTACTCAAGTCTCGGATTATAGCAGTTTGTAGGAAGGGTGACCCCGGAATTTCCGGAAAATCCTAAGGAAAATCCTGCTTTAGTCGGATCATATCCTTGCACTGGATGCCATTTTCCCAAATCGGCTCCGGATAATTCCTGAGAAAAAATCCAAAATCGATCCCGGAAATGGAGAAGCCGCATTTTTGGTACAAACCCAGTTGAGCGATACTCGAATTTCCTGTGCCTATCTCCAGAGTAAAAAACCCTTCCGACTTCGCCGTTTCAGAGGCGTGAGAAAGTAATTTTTTTCCGAATCCTTTGCCTTGGAATTTTTCAGAGACCGCAATATTCACGATCTCTACAGTATGTGGTCGGGTAGGAAGAAGAAGATACACTCCGATCAATTCTAGATCCTCCGACTCCATCAAATACACAGTGGACCGATCCAAATAAGAAAGAACGATCTCTTCGTTCGGATCTGCGAGAAGTAGCAAATCCATAGGTGGAGTTTCATCGGAAGAAAGTTTTCTGATCGTAAAGGTCATGATTCGTTTTGCGGAATTTACTTCCGCGCTAAACTGAAAAAATCCAGATCTTAATGTTTGATATTCGGAACGTTGATCCGATCCAAAACTTCTGCGGTGAATTCCCTGAATTCATCCAAGGCATCCGGAATAGATTTGCCTTCCAATTCAGTGGCCTTCTCAAATCTAGAATTGAAAGTGATCTTATCTTCTATATTCATGATCACTCCCCCTCCCGCCTTGAATTCTCCCAAAACCTTGGAAAGGAATTCATTAAATTTCTGGAACATCTCGAAAGCTTCTGCGATAAAAATCCGGGTTTGTTTATTCTTCATCCGGCTTAGCTGTTCTCTGAAATCTTGTTTTTCAGCAGCCTGGTATTCTTCGATAGTCTCCGTCAAAACTTTGATGTTCCGTCGGATGTTCTCCATATGTTTGACCACTCCGTCCTTTTCGTTCCCATGAGAGAAGTCGAAACGAATATGAGTTTCGTTTAATATAGGAAGATACTCCCGATCCAGCACATTGATCCAGGTACCGATCTGATTCACCTCAGTATCATTAGAGTTCGGAGAAATTTTCATGATAGGATACTTGGCAAGAATGCGGCCTGCAGCATCCGGATTCTCACGGAACATACGGATCTGCTCCGCTGCAGTTTCTAGATTATCCGGAATTCCCTCCGGAGAGATCTCCCTCATCCGATTCCTATATTTTTCCAGATCCCTGGAGACCCTGTATTTCTGTTCGTCGTTTTTGGACAACCTTTGGATCTTTTCCAATTGCTGGATCATCTTCTGGTGTCTCTGTAACTCTAGGATCTGTTCTTGGGTGATTGCCATGGGGTCTTTAGGTCAGATTTTAGAAGAAGTACAGTTATAAGGCAAGGAAATTCTCCAGCCGATTGGCAACCAAATTAGGAGAAGTTTCGCACAGAGAGCACGAAGAACACAGAGTCGAATTCAAGAATTCTTACTCTTATATCTTTCCAAAACCAATCTCAAAAAATCGGACTGTGGAAATTTGTGCACCAAAGATTCCATAAGCTGGACTCCCTCTTCCACAGGTCCGGTTTCCAAAAGAGAGATCGCTTTTAGGTATACCATTTCAGGAGAATATTGGAATCTTCCAGTGAGCAGCAATCTTTCTCTGAATGTTTCGAATTTTTTGTCCTTAAATTCTTGGACCGCGATCGCTCTTTGGGTTAAATAAGAACCTGGAGTTTGATCGCGAACCGAGATCATCTCGGAATCCAATTCTCCGGCGACAGTAGAATTCCAAAGAACCAAAAGTTCGAACGGCCTAAGTGTGTACGACATCCCCTGTTCTTTTAGGATCTTATAACGTTCGAATAAAGAGTCGTCGCTTCCTTCTTGGATGGAGTCTCTTAGAGTTTCTTTCAGCTCTTCTCTTCCGTTTTTCTTTTTTTCTTCGGAAATCCATTCGAATACGAAGTCTCTCGGTTTACATTTTTTAACTAAGAAAAATCTGTCCAGGATCGGATGTCTAAGAGAATATTGATCTAAGAAGAAGTCTGCTTCCGTTCTGGAAAATTCCTCTATCCTTCTCGCGATACTTGCATCTAAAACTTTTATATTCCGGATCCCTTCTTTTTTATCCTTAAAATAGAAATAAGCAAGTCCTGCCAGATCAGGTTCTTGGGAAGAAATTACCAAGTCGAATAATTCATTCTGCTCTTCCTGGTTCAATCCTTGTTGTTTATGGCGATACGAGATCCTTTCTTTTCTTTCCAGACCTTCTTTCAAAAAGCTCTCGGATCCGGAGATCGCATCTATAAAATAGAGTAATCTTCTTCCTTCTTTCGCTTCTTTCAGATCTTCTCCGAAAGAATAGACCAATTCTTGGTAATCACGGATCCTATCTTCACATAATAAGAATGCGGAACATAAGAAAAATAATTCCGGGTCCCAAACCAGATTTCCTTTTAGCTCATCCAGTAACTCTTGGAAGAATAATCGTAGTAATTTTTCTTCTCTTTCTGTAATCCCATCTTCTCTGATCCAATCTAAACGAGGAGAATGGAATACAAATCTTCCGAATAAATCCGCTCTGAAACAATGAGAAGGCCTCAAATGTGTGAGAATACTTCCGCTATAATGATCCAAAATTTTCGTTTTGAGTCGGATGACTTCAGAATCAGGTTTTCGATCCTGTTTTTTACTTTCGAAGTCCGGATGCCTTAAAGTTATTTCAGGCCATTCTGTATTTGATACCGATATATGCATAAAGACTCCTTTTTGGAGTTGAACCCTTTTTAAGGCAGATTAAGTGAGAAGAATCGCATGAAAAAAACGATTCTGGGGTTACTCCCGTTTCTAGTTGTCGGCAGTCTTTTTGCGGACGACGACCTAAAATACTTGGTCAAATCCTATAGTTTAGAAAAAATCCGCAGGATTTTTAGGGAGAGATCCCCTTCTAAAGAATCCGAGGTTTACGCTCTCGTTCGTTTTCACGAACACCACCCGGACGGAGATCATGGAAATAAATTCAGGTATCTGGTATCCTTATTAAAGGGAAGGCTTGTGGTAGGAGTGACCAAGGAGGAACTCCTCGGACTGATCAAAAACCCTCTCCCCCCTATGAATGCAGTTACAAAAATGAGTTTTTGGAAACTGTATGAGGAAATGGTAAAAAGAAAAAGTTTATCTTCTTCCGAACTGATCTCTTATCTTAAAAAACTTCCTCCAGAGTATGATCCTGTTTATAAAAATGTGATCGGGGAAATTATCCGGATCCATTATGAAAATGGAGAATTCAAAGAAGCAAAAGATTACGCCGAAAGTTTTTCCGAAAAAGATAAAAAAGAATATTTCGGTGCTATGGCTTATTACAGATACGCCAAGGCATTATACAAATTCGGAGAAGTACAGAAGGGAGAAAATCTTTTATACGCTTTGGCAGAAGATGCCAATGTTCCTTCTTACGTTAAAAAAGATATTTATACGGATCTAAGGACCTGGAAGGGAGAATCCTTTTATAAACAGATCCCTTTAGAAAAAGGAGTGCTATTCCTTCCCTTTTTAGATGCAGGTGATAAAAAATCTTTTATATCCTCCCACCAATATTTCAGCTCTGTCGTTTTTGAAAGACCGGAAAGTTGGAAGGCTGCCGCGAGAGGTTTAGTACAATATTATCCGGAAAGGCTTTCTTCTCTCTTTTCTAAACATAAAAGTTATGCGGAATATTTTCCCGAATTTACCGCTGCAATGTCTGTGGAGCTCTCCAATCAGAACCTGGCAAAATCGGGCTTAGATCTATTGGAAAAAACAAATCTATCTTCTTCCGAATCAGTAGAATATGCGTATGCAAGAGCTTATAAACGCCTGGGAGAAAGAGATAAATATTTTAACGGATTACTTTCTTCTCTTGAAAAAAATCCTTATAACCTGATCCGCCAAGACGAGCTGATCGATCTTTTAATCGGGGACCATTCTCATTTTTTAGAGGAATCTTATTGGAAAGAGGCTTTAAAAAGGATCCCGAATCTTCCTGTCAAAGGTAGATTGGTGTATTGGTATTTGAGAAGTTTAAAATCCAAAGGGAAACAGGATGAACTTCTCTCTTGGTTAAGATCTTATTATAAATTCATTCCGGGTTCTTATTATACAAGAGTCATCCGGGAAGAATTTGCAACTGAGATCTCTTCTATCCAACAACCGGATTCCCCTTTAAGAAATAAGGATACATTATTCGAATATCTTTCTCTAACTTCGGGTGATCCTAAATATTCCGATAAAATTATAGGAAGAGATCTGGAATTCGCTTATTTCCCGGATTCATTCTCCTTGGATGTTCGGATCGATTCCGCTCATAGTAAGGTCAGAGGGAATACTTTATTACAAAACGCTAAAGAATATTTAGAGATCGGAGAGATGGCACACGCAAGTTCTCTGGTGGATAAATTCGTTTTACAGACCGGAACTTCCGAAGAAGAAAAAGACGAAATTTTTGCAGCGCTGGGAGAAGTTACAGGCAACCAATATTTGACCGTATTCCATACAAGAAATCTAATGAAAAGAAGAAAGATCCCGGATGATGTGATCCTTCTTCCCTCCAAACTAGCGTCCAGAATTTACCCCAGACCTCATAGGGATATTGTCTCTCATTATTCCAAATCTTTCGGGATCGAAGAAGATATCGTATATGCGGTGATGAGGCAGGAGTCCTTTTTTAAGGAGAATGCCGTATCTTCTTCCAATGCGAGAGGCCTCATGCAGATTATGGGACCTACCGGAAAGGGATTAGCCCAAGGTTTGGGGCTTGGTCCTTATTCTCTTTTTGATCCGGAAATTTCTATCCAAATGGGTGCAAAATTCCTAAAATACCTTCTTTCTTCCAATGAAAACGATTTGAAATGGGCCTCTATCGCTTATAACGGAGGTCCTGGAAATCTCAGAAAATGGAAACGTAATCATTATCATGGAGATTTTAATCATTTTTTAGAGGAACTTCCTCTAAAGGAACCTCGTGATTATTGCAGGATCGTAACGTCGAACTATTATAATTACCAAAGTTTAAGGCAGTACAAAAACCGCTGAGCAGACAAAACGGATTCTTTTTTTTGGATTGTCTAGAATTTCAGATCCGTGAAATAGTTCTAAGGACCGGGCCGAGTTCTCAATTTCACCTCTCTGTCCTAAGGTCTACCTTATGCCGGTTCGTCCGATATCATTCATCTAATAGGAGTAAAAAATGGCAAACACCGCAATCTTAAAAATCGACGGTAAAGAATATGAACTACCCATCATTACGGGAACAGAAAACGAAAAGGCCATAGACATCTCCAAACTTAGACAACAAACAGGATACATTACATTAGATAACGGTTATTTAAATACCGGTGCCTGCACTAGTGCAGTTACATTCCTGGATGGAGAGTTGGGAATTTTAAGATACCGTGGGATCCCGATCGAACAATTAGCCGAAAAATCAAGCTTCACTGAAGTGGCTTACCTTTTGATCTATGGTCATCTTCCTTCCGACAAGGAATTACAAGACTGGGACAAAGAGCTGACCATGCACACTTTGATCCATGAAGATCTAAAACGTCTTTATAATGGATTCCCTAAAGACGGTCACCCGATGGCGATCATGTCTACAATGATCGGTTCACTTTCTACTTATTACCAGGATTCTTATGACCCGGAAAATCCGGATCATAGACATATCTCTATGGTGCGTCTTTTAGCGAAGTTCCCTACAATCGCTTCATTCGCTTATAAAAAATCTTTGGGACAACCTACAGTTCACCCGATGAACCACCTGGATTATTGCAGTAATTTCTTAAATATGATGTTCTCAGTTCCAAGTGAAGAATATTATATCGATCCTGAGATCGTAAAAGCTCTGAATCTTTTATTGATCCTTCATGCGGACCACGAACAAAACTGTTCCACTTCCACGGTTCGTTTAGTCGGTTCTTCTCTTGCAAACTTGTATGGAGCGATCTCCGCAGGTATCTGCGCTCTTTGGGGACCGCGCCACGGTGGAGCAAACCAAGAAGTATTAGAAATGCTTTTAGAGATCAAGGCTTCCGGTCTTTCAGTGAAAAAGATCGTGGAAAAAGCAAAAGATAAAAATGATGCATTCCGTCTTTCCGGATTCGGACATAGAGTTTATAAAAACTTCGATCCACGAGCTAAGATCATCAAAAAAGCATGTGACGCTGTTCTTTCCAGATTGGGAGTAAACGACCCTCTATTAGATATTGCTAAAGAATTGGAAGAAGCAGCTCTTAAAGATTCTTACTTCGTAGAAAGGAAACTTTATCCGAACGTAGACTTCTATAGCGGTATTATTTATCGTGCTCTTGGAATTCCTGTGAACATGTTCACTGTAATGTTTGCAATGGGACGTCTTCCTGGTTGGATCGCTCAATGGAAAGAAATGATCGAATCTCCTGATATGAAAATCGGTAGACCTCGTCAGATCTATACCGGAGCAACCGACACTTCTTACGATAGCGCTAAGAAAAAGTAAGATTTTTCAAGACTGATATTTTTAAAAGGACAGGGCTATGCTCTGTCCTTTTTTATTTCAGGGGTCCTGCACGATTAGGATCTATATGGATAAAGTTTTTTAACCGGTTTAAGTGGATTAGGGATATTTGAAGTATGCCAGAAAAAATTTTCTCCCTCTTTTTCAGCAACAGTTTCAAATTCTTCCGTATTATCCAATAAGTAAGCTCGATCTGAAATCTTTAATGCTGTAGGTAATAATTTAAAACTTCTTTTATATCTTTCTAGTATCTTATTAGTATCCACATTATGGCCGCCTTCATTCACTCTCTGAAGCACTCTCTGGATATTCAATTTTGGATCTTGAGTATAAATGAAATAAAAGTAAATCTTGTAACCGGCCATTTTAGCTAAACGTAGCAAATCTGTCTTAGATGAATGGCTCATTACTGTTTCGAAGCAGAAACTCTGCCGCTTTGTAATTAGTTTTTTCGTAAGAATGTCGGCAATCATAGCGGCAGAATAGGAATTTATTCCGGAAGGTTTCACGTTCAAAATTCCTCCAGACAAGGAAAACCAGTCGGAAGGATTCCGATTATTTTGTTTATTGATTAAACTGGATTTAGATAAGGCCTGAAAAAACTCTTCTTCCGAAACACTGATCCGATACGCGTTAAAAACGAATCTTTTACTTTCTCTAAGTCCGGCCTCGATCCGATCGGCACTTATATAAAAGTCAGTGTGAATAATTTCTGCATTTCGTAACTTTGTATAAAAAGTGCTCTTTCCTGAACCGTTCGGCCCTGCAAACATTCTAAAACGAGGTTGCATTATTCGTGAGATATCTTTTTAGAAACTTCCTCTGGGAATTTTTTCGTTCCGTCTTTATATAAAAGAACCACGACTCCGTTCTCATAAATCGCTATAGGGAGGTTTTTGCGAAATGCCTTTCTTCTAGCAGATTCGGCTGCTTGACGAAGTAATTCTGGAGACAATATATCCGTTTTTGGCCGTCTAGAAGACATACTCGATTTTCCCCTCTAAGACTTTCCTTTGTCAAGGCTTCTTTTCGGCAAATTGTCGAAATGAATTGAAGTGTGATCCAAGTAGGATAACATAGTCCCTATTAATTAGACATTTCAGATAGACCCAAAGTTTTGCAAATCCATTCGTCCAAACAAAACCGATTCCGTCGATACCAACTGAACAAAACAACTGAGTCAGTCTTACACTCAGGACATCCTTGGATCTTAAACGGAAAATTATCCACCGCAATCTCCGCATTCCAAGACGGAGATTGGATGAAACTTGTTTCCGGATCGAATGAAACATTAGGATTTGGGATCTATTCTTCTTCCGGTCCGATTGGAATAAGAATCATACAAAGAGGAAATGAATTCTCAATTCCTCAATTACAACAAACGATAGAAAAAGCGTTAGAACTCAGAAAACCTCTTAGGGCAAAAACAAACGCATATAGACTTTTACATGGAGAAAATGACCTAATTCCAGGAGTCACAGTGGATCGTTATGGATCAACCTGGGTGGTCCAAACCTATTCAAGATCATTAAGAACATTTTCTAGATTAGTAGTTCGGCTTCTTTATTCCGCTTCTTCCAAGTCGGAGGAACCAATCCCGAAACAGATCGTATGGATCTCTCCACAGCGTATAGGCTCGGAAAAATCTTTACCTATTCGTTTTTTACGAGGTAAAGAAGAAGTCCCGTATGAGGAAAAAATTTTCCTAAACCAAGTCCAATGGAAAACTAAGATCCCAGGCCAGAAAGGTGGATTCTTTCTGGATGTCCGAAATTTACGCCGATTTATATTAGAAAAACCGGAATTAGCTCATGATAAAGATTGCCTTCACTTATTCTCCCACACCGGACTTACTTCTGTATGTTTAGAAGAAGCAGGAGCAAAATCAGTCTTCTCCGCGGATGGAGCTAAAGAAGCACTCGAAGAATTTGCATCCCATATTTTGCCGGAGGAAGAACTCTTAAATTTCGAGAAGAAGAATACGATCCTCACCAAAGGAAAACATCATCTGGTCAGAGCGGATCTATTCCAAGACTGGGGATTTTTAGAAGACAGAAAATTTTCACTGATCGTTTTGGATCCGCCCAATTTGACTCCGAACCAGGCCGCTGTTCCTGCAGGGAAAAAAGCTTATCGTAGTCTAATAACTAAGGCACTCTTTTATTTGGAACCTGGAGGGGACTTGATCTTACTTTCTTGTTCCGGTAGAATCTTAGAGTCCGAATTCGAAAAGATTGGCCGAGAAACCTTGGCAAACAAAGGATGGAAGTACAAGGATCTTATTAAATTAAAACCTGAGCCGGACCATCCTACACGTAAGGAATTTCCGGAAGGGAAATATTTCAAGGTGCATATCTATAAAAAATGCGAGCCCTTGGATCAATAACATATGAGCATAAATAAAAATACATACCAACTCATCGATTCCGGAAATTTCAAAAAGTTAGAACAAGTCGGCCCATATAAAGTGATCCGCCCTTCTCCAGTTGCTGCTTGGCCCCCTACCCAGGCTTCTCTTTGGAAGGACGCTGACGGAGAATATCATAGAAGCGATAAGGGTGGAGGAAACTGGAGTTGGAAAGGATCAGGTGCTTCCAGGCCGGATTCGGAAGACGAGTTTCTCATCCAAATACCGCCTTTAACGGTTAAGATACGTTTTACTCCATTCGGCCATCTCGGGATCTTTCCGGAACAATTGAGCAATTGGGACAGGATCAGAAACGTTTCTTCACAACTCTCTGGACAGGGAGAAGTCCTGAATTTATTCGCGTATTCAGGACTTTCCACCTTATCGGTATTAGCCGGAGGATTGGACGCATGTCATTTGGATTCTTCTAAAGGAATGGTAGAATGGGCCAGAGAGAATGCGCAGGTTTCCGGTTTAGCAAATAAAAAAGTGCGTTGGATCATAGAAGACGTATTAAAATTCCTGAATAGAGAGATCCGAAGAGAAAAAAAATATATAGGTTTTATCTTGGATCCGCCCACTTTCGGAAGAGGAGCCAGCGGAGAAGTTTTCAAGATAGAAAAAGATCTACCTGAGATGATGGATCTTCTCATGAAACTCTGCGATAATAAACCCGAGTTTGTATTCTTGACCTGCCACTCAACAGGGTTTAGCCCCCTTGCACTTCGCAGAATTTTAGAAGGAAGGATCAAAACTCCCGGGAATTATCTTACGGAAGAACTTTCCATCACAGAAACCACCGGAAGATTACATCCTGCAGGTTCCAACTGCGTATTTTATTCCAACAGAGTAAAACTTTGAAGAAGAACATTTTGGAAATCAGCAGTTTTTCAAACGAAAAGCTGAAGTATATCTCCGGACTAAAGGAGAAGAAGAACAGAGAAAAGTCCGGCACATTCTTCATTGAAGGTTTTAGAGAGATCCAAAGAGCACAAATCTCAGGCAAAGTAAAATTCGAATATATACTCACCTGCCCTGATTGTTATCTAGGAGAGAATGAAGAAGATCTTGTATCTTCTATAGATGCAAAAACGATCCTAGTTCCTAAACAAATTTTCGAAAAGATATCTTATAGGGATAGGCCGGACGGTCTGATCGCCACTGCCGAATTACCGGACTTCTCCTTATCATCCAAAACAAAACTTTCAGATGATCCTATACTTGTGATCGAAGGTGTGGAAAAACCAGGAAATTTAGGCACCATCCTAAGGACTGCGGAAGGTGCAGGATTTCATAAAGTATTCGTTGCAGATCCGAGGCTGGATCTATTCAACCCGAACGTTATACGATCTTCTACCGGAACTTTATTCACATTAGATGTCTTCCAGTCGGACATCAAAGAACTATACCCTATTCTTAAAAATGCAGGATACAAAACGTTTGCAGTGACTCCCGAAGCAAAGTCACTTCATTGGGATGCGGACCTAAAAGGAAAAGTCGCACTTGTTTTTGGAAGCGAGCAGTACGGACTAAGCGAATATGCAAGATCCCAAAGCGATCAATATATTTCTCTTCCTATGAAGGGAGTGGCGGATAGTTTAAATCTGGCAATGTCCGCCGGAATTTTAATGTACGAAGTACTTCGACAAAAATCTCAGATTGACAATTAGCACATCGGTTGGTATCCCTCCCTCACCTGAGTTTGCGCGAGATCGCTTGAAAAATGTCTGTAACAAAATGCACTTTGCTATCGATAGCCGGTGAGAGTAAATCTACGGCAACTCCGAAAGACATAAAAACAGTAATTAATCTAATCTTTTTAGAATACACGTCATCAAGGAAATGAATAAAATTAACCGAACATCTATCAATATAATTTCGTTTGGAATTATTTCAGTTTCATTTATTTTTTTCTTAGAGAATTGCAGATATACCGTCTATCCCGAAAACCCTACACTTCCTCCGTTCGAAAGAATAATTGTAGCACCGACGGAAAAAAAGAGAGTCTTACTGCAAATAGATTACGCCTCTTACACTAATGGTAAGTTACTCACCACCGAACGAAATAAAATTATTATTGGTGAGAAGTATTATAATGAGATAAAGGACGAGTTAGATAGCACCGGCCTATATACCTTAGTTAAAGAAGGTGATCCTTTTCATTATAAGGTCTCTGCAAATATTCGATTATATATGAACCAAAATACTGGGATTTTAATTCTTTCGGGACTTACGGCATTAATTATTCCGACAGAGGAAAAAGGTTCGTTAGCTTTGGCTTTACAAATATTCGATTCAAATCAAAAGGAATTATCCACAATTCGCAGATCGGAAGAGCATTCGTTTATTGCTCAGATTTTGCTAGTTTTCCTTATGCCGTTCGATTGGCCCTTCGGGAAAGATACCGAACAGAGACAAAGATTAATTCGTTCCGCTGTAAATGAATTCCGTCTGCTGACAAAAGAAGTGAATCGGATATGAGAATCGCGAAGCCTGGCGGTGGCAACTCTCGCAAGGGATTAGATGGCTTCTCAGCCCCACTCGCTTTCTGAGTTGAATCTTGCATTCAGGGCAGAACTTTGGATAAAAGGTATCTAAGAAATACTCCGTACGCTCCTGGTAGTATTTCATATTGATTGGAAAGGAATTATAGGATGATACAAGCCCACGCAATGCACTTGTGCGCTTTGGTGCTACTATATCGACAAAACCGTTAATGAAAAAGATCCATATTTCCGCATATATAAGCGGCCACGGTTTCGGTCATATCAGCCGCAGCTTAGAAGCAATCCTTCAAATTTTATTGAATCATCCGGAATGGACCGCGACGATTCATTCTCCCAGAGGAGAAGAATTCGCATCTTCCTTAGATATTTCCGGCATCTGGGGAAAGGTCAAAAACAGGATCCAATTCAGAAAAACAAGATCGGATGTGGGGATCGTTCAAAAAGATTCTTTAGGAATGGACCTGGACTCCACTGAATCTGAAATTTTAGAATTTAAGAAGAATAAAGACTCTTTATTACAATTAGAAACTGAATATCTCAAAAAAGAAAAACCGGATCTGATTTGGTCGGATTCTTCTTCTTTTCCTTTTTTAATTTCCTCCGAATTAAAGATACCTTCCTTATTTTTAGGGAATTTTACCTGGGATTATATCTATTCATATTATGAATCTGAAATATTCCAAAAGTATTCGGAAGAATTAAAGAAAGAATATGCACTCTGCGATCTGGGACTTGTCCTTCCTCTTTCCTGCCCGATTACTTCTATCCTAAATACTAAAGAGATCGGTTTGTTAGGACGTAAACCGAATCTAAATAAAGAAGAAGCCAGAAAATATTACGGTTTTGAAGAAGATATCGAATATTATTTATTTTCCTTCGGCGCTTATGGAATAGACTCTTCTCATTTTGATTGGAAAGAATGGGACCCATCCAAAAGAAGGATCGTGATCGGCGGAATAGAATGGAAAATAGAAGCCAAAAATAATCTGGGGATTGTGACCATTCCAAATTGTCATTATCCTGATCTACTCAGGGCAAGCGATTTCGTTTTGACTAAACCTGGATACGGTATTTTAAGTGAGTCCTACTTTGCAGGAACTCCTATACTTTATACGGATAGAGGTAACTTTCCGGAATATAAATACTTGGTAAAAACGTTACAATCTCAGTATAAATCCTCCTATATCTCCCACGACGACCTATTTTCTTTTCGCTGGGAAGAAGCTTCCAAAGCCGCAATATCCTCTAACGTTGTTCCTGATCCAAGATTCCAAAAAGATACGATACGTGAGATCCAAAATTCAATTTTAGAACTTCTCAAATAAGTTACAGTATTCGACTAACAAGCGTTTGGTAGAATAGAATACAGTCTAATATCTTCTTTTTCCTTTTTTACTTTTCTTCCTTATAAAAATCGAGTATTTTACTCCGCGACTGCGATTGCTTAGGGAGGGCGTCATGTGGAAAGAAAAAGTCCGCGGTAAGGTAGAAGAATTATTTGCGAAGGCAGGAGTCAGCTTCGGAGGAAATGCAGATTGGGACATCCAAGTAAAGGATGATAGACTATTCGAAAAAATATTGAGTAACGGCTCCTTAGGTTTGGGAGAAGCTTACATGAACGGCTGGTTCGAATGCGAAAGATTCGATGAAACAGTCAGAAGATTATTAGATAAAGGAATTGAAAAGGCCGCCAAAACCTGGGGAAACTTTTTTCTATATCTAGAATCTGTAATATTGAACCGCCAATCCAAAAGAAGAGCATTTGTGATCGGAGAAAGGCATTACGATCTTGGGAACGATCTATTTGAGCTGATGTTAGACAAGGAAATGGTCTATTCCTGTGCATATTGGAAGAATGCGAACACATTGGACGAGGCCCAAGAAAATAAAATGGACCTGATCTGTCGGAAGCTGGATCTCAGACCTGGCATGAAAGTTTTGGATATTGGATGCGGTTGGGGAGGACTCGCCAGGCACGCGGCCAAAGAATACGGTGCAGAAGTATTCGGGATCAGCGTTTCTAAAGAACAATTAACACTCGCAGAAGAAAGATCAAAAGACCTGAAAGTAAAATACGAATTAATGGATTATCGAGATGTAAAAGACAATTTCGATTCTATTCTTTCCGTAGGACAAATGGAACATGTAGGTTATAAAAATTACAGGACCTATATGGAAATAGTTTATAAATCCCTAAAGGAGAAGGGATTATTTTTGCTTCATACGATCGGTTCCAATGAATCCAGCAAGGCAACGGATAGATGGATCGAAAAATATATTTTTCCGAACTCGCATCTTCCTTCTGCGGCACAGATCACTAAGGCGAGTGAAAATCTTTTTGTATTGGAAGATCTCCACAATTTCGGCCCGGACTATGATAAGACACTCATGGCCTGGTACAATAATTTCGAGAAAGGATGGAGTCAGATCCAGAATAAATACGGGGAAAGATTCAGACGTATGTGGGAGTTTTATCTTTTAAGTTGTGCAGGTGCATTTCGTTCCAGAAAGATACAACTTTGGCAGTTTGTATTCTCGAAGGGAGCTATAGAGGAAATCTATCAGGCAGTGAGGTAGAGGCGCAGAGTGATCGGAGATGCAGTGGAAAAAGAGGCACCGAGCAAATGGCACGCAGAGACACGGAGTCGCAGAGGGGAGATAGATACGACTTCCTGCAAACCTTTTTACCTGCCACTATAATCCTAAAAAACTCTGCGTCTTTGCGGCTCTGCGTGATCCGTCTCCGCGTCTCCAATCACTCTGTGTCTCTCTATCTAAACCAAGAGACGATTTGTTCTTTTCGTATCCTGGTTTGGTATTCTAAAAATCTTTCCTTCCACCAAGGGTGGGTTTTAGAAAGATCTGTTTCCCAAAACCAAAAATGAAGATCGCTCAGAATACGTTTGTCCCAAAGAAGCCTACTCATCTCTTTTGAATTCAAAGATCCAGGACCGGATTCTTTCCAGTTAGAGACAAGGACATCCATATATCTTTTACGTGCGTCCGATTCCTTCTTCCTTGTCCTTAAACGAGAAGTATGAAAACGAAATAATAGAGGATCCACAACGGAAAGAAAAATCCCTCTGCCGGATTCCATTCCTTCCAAGAACTCAGAATATTCTTTTTCTAAAGTTTCAGTATCCGATAAAAGAGTATCCGGTTTGGATTCCTCCGGAGTTAAAAGAAATCCTCTTTTTTTCCAAAGTTCTCCTTGTTTAGAAGAAGAAGTCCATACTCCCCAGAAATAAGAAAGAAGCCAACCGCCTGTAATCGGTAACAGCCAATAAAAGAGCACAGGATAATATACGAATAACCAGATAGAGATGCCTGTTCCGTAAAATGCTTGAGGAAGTAAGGCGCGAGCAGCGGCCATTCTATCTATACCTTGAGAGGGATCCCTGTTTTGGGGCCCCCATTCGATCTTTCTATTCCAGAAAGTCATCCAAAGGAATCTAGTATACTGGACCATATAGGCGGGAGCCAAGATCACAGATTGTATGAATTCCACGAAAAATGAGATGATAAAGGAAAAAAATCCGATCCCACTTTCTTTCCTGCGAAAAAATAAACCGTCCAGAAAAGAAAGAATTCGAGGCATAAATAATATTAGAATAGTATAAATCTGTAATCCATAAAATACAGGAAGATACATACTCTCTTGGAATTGAGCCCATTCTTCCGGAATGGAAGCCAGACGGTAATAATCGGTATCCGCCATGACCGTAAAACTTGTAGCGATAAGCAGCAGCGCCCAAAGAAGAGAACTTCCGTAAGAAAGGATACCTAATAGAATATGTATCCTGCTGGAAATACGCAGACCGCCTACGAATAAAAACCAGAAATGTTGCAGATTTCCCTGGCACCAACGATTGTCCCTTTTTAGACTTTCCAAAAGATTCGGAGGACATTCCTCATAAGAACCTTCTAAATCGTAAGCGAACCAAACGGTATATCCAGCTTTTCTAATTAAGGCCGCTTCTACGGTGTCGTGAGAGAGTATCTTTCCTCCTATGGCACCTTCTCCAGGCAAACCGGGAAGTCCGCAATGTTCCATAAAAGGTTTTAATCTTACGATCGCGTTATGGCCCCAGAAAGGTCCTGAGAATACCTGCCAATAATAAGATCCTGCGCCGAAGATTGGATTGCCTAGCCAGGTCCCGAATTGTGCTAGTCTTTGGAATAAACTTTTGCCTCGGATGATCTTAGGGACCGTTTGTATGATGCCTGCGTTAGGCACTGCTTCCATAAGACGGATCAGGTTCAACATACATTCACCGGTCACTAAACTGTCCGCGTCCAAGACGATCATATATCTATAACGTCTTCCCCATCTTCTGCAAAAGTCCGCGATGTTTCCCGATTTTTTGTTTAAGTTGATCCTTCTTTTTCTGTAATATACCCTTCCCTTTGTTTCCGGCTTTCTGGAAAGTTTGGAGAACGCTTTCTCTTCTTGCAGCCAAATATCAGGATCGGTTGTATCTGATAATAAGAAGAAGTCTAGGTTTTCCCCTAAGCCGACCGAAGCCGCGGACTTCATCATGGATTCCAAACCTGCTGCGACTCTTGCAACATCTTCGCAATGGATCGGAATGACTACCGCAGTTGGCGGAAGTTCCTTCGGGCTTGCATTCTGACCTGAGATCAATCCGGATATACGTGTAGGATCTCCTCCTCTTATTCTTTGGATCGTTCCAAAGATCGCTGTGGTAGCTCCGAATGCCAATAGAGGAAATAAAAAGCAGAAGAGCAGAAGTGTAGCCCATTCCAAAGGAGAGATACCGTTTATTAGAAGAAAACGATATTCTAAATAGATCCCGAATAAGGATAAAAGTCCCAGAACCCCTACAAATCCTAATCTTCTATACGTAAACTTTCTGGAATCGAATGCTTCCTTTAAGATACCTTCCGGCTCGGGTATACTAGTGGGAAAAATTTCGGCGTTCATGAGAAATACCAGAATGCCAAAGATATATAAACTGCGGCCCAGAATAATGCGGTCAAAACCAATGCAACCGGTTCCGGTTTTTCTGCAGAAGGAGAAGCAAGGTCAGCAAGCGGCCCGAAATCGATCGGTCTTGGCACCATAGAACCTGGCTCCAAGGGAGGAAGGCTGCTTTCCCAATCACGATGTAGTTTTACGGAAGTTTCTTCTTTAAAAATTTCGAATATATTTTTATCGGAGGATTTGGACTTTTCGAAAACCTTGGAAAGAGTATTATGGATCTCTAAACTATCTTCTATCCCCATTCCTCTGAGATAAAGTTCCAAACGTTCCCATTCTTTGGAAAGATGAAGATTTTCCGACAGACCTGAGGTACCCAAGTCTTCTGACTTTTTTTTAGTTCGGCTCAAGTACGAAATTCCAGGTTTCAGAAATGATCTCTTGGTTTCTGCTTAATGCAGCCTTCAGATCGGAGGGTCTAAATTTATTTTTAGGATACACTCCGAAGGTAAGTCTCCATACTCCGGTTTCTTCTATCTTTTGGACCGAATATTCTGAGAGTTCCGCATTTTCTCCTGTATCGATCCTTGCTTGGATATATGCGAATGGATCCAATGAACTTAAATTAGAACTTTTGAAATCCACATAAAACATTTTCAGATCAGGATCTCCCTGCGCGTCCCCGATCCGAGTGGCAACCACTTTTGCGATGGAGTCAGGAAGAGGATCCGTGTCCGGCCAACGGACTGTATAAGAAAAATCGAATGGAGTTCCTGGCTGAGGAATAGGTTCCGGCATCCAGTACGCCCCCATATTATCGTCCGAATCCTGGACTGTAGGATTTTCCAAAAGATGAATAGAACCTTTTCCGAAAGGGATTTCAGGTTCTACCCAAGCGCTCGGTCTAAGCTGGTATTTCATCTCGCTATGCTGGTAATTTTGGAATTCTCTATCTCTCTGGATGAGTCCGAACCCTCTCGGATTATCATCCGAGAAAGTATAAGTTGTGCTACGTTTAGGATTGTCCAGAGGCCTCCAGATCCATTCTCCTTTTCCGGAATGGATCAGTAGTCCGTCTGAGTCATGAGACTCAGGATACGCCTGACCTTTAGGGATCCCTCTTGTCTCACTATACCAGTACATACTCGTCAAAGGAGCGATCCCAAGTCGATCCACCTTGGTCCTAAGAGTCACTTCCGCATTTACTTTTACCGCGGAAACTTTTCCAGGAGTGATCTGGAATTCATAGGCGCCTGTGGCAGTCCTCCCATCCAAAAGAGCATACACAGTGATCGTGGAGTCTGTCTTGTCCGGTTTAACTACGTAAAATTCTCGGAAAGAAGGAAAATCTTCCGGATAAGGCATACCGGTATTAACTGCGATCCCCCGAGCAGAAAGACCGTACCATTGTTTTTTAGAAATGATCCTATAATAACTTGCACCTTGGAAAACAGCAAACTCATCCGTATGTTCTTGAGTATTGATCGGAAAATGGATCTTGAATCCCGAATAACCTAGATTAGGTGGAAGCTCTCCCACACCTTTCAGTTTAGATAGATCAAAAGAAGAAGGATCATAAACAATCTCTCTCGCAAAATCCCCTCTCACTTCGAATACTCTTATATTCGTATTATATAAATGTCCAGGATGCAAAAACTGTAGCTGGAAAGGATTTCCTTCCTTCTTCCAAACCGATCTTTCGGGACGAAAAAAAATGTTCTTATATTGGTTCCATGGCAGACCTTTTAAGAAGTCCGTAGTGGAATGTTTAGGCGGGATGTAACGTAGTTTAGATAATGCTCTAGCTCGTCCCTTGAGATCCGAGAATGAGAACTTGAACGTAGGATGAGTATTGTGGTCGGAAATTTCTCCCTCCATCACACTTAGTAATGGAGAAGAAGAGAAATCAGGTTCTTCTCTATCCCGCCTCTGCTGTCTATCTGCGACGGCAAAGAGCAAGGCTGTTGCCACAAACGCCAGAATTATATGCAATCGTAACAATTCGTATCTTTCCTTTCAGCAAGACGAATGCTTAAACCAGTCTATCATCCGTACACAGAGAGGGCAAGGTCTTTTAAGTCCGAATTCTTATCGAACTCATTGCAACCTTGCCCTTCGGTCTGATAGGTTAATTCTAGAAACTTACTTTATTTAGGAGTAACTTTCACGAAATATTTTTTGGAAGCATCCCAAGTTTTCAGGATCTCTTCCGAAAGTTCGGATCCGGTCAACTTAGTGTGTTCAGTAATCAAAGACTTTACGATATCGTAATCTTCATTTTCAAGATCCACGATTTTTACGTATTCTTTATTGATTAAAGGCTCCAATTCCCAGTCTTTTTGGAAGAAATAAGCACTTCCTCCGGTCATACCGGCACCCATATTCTTACCGACTGTTCCCAAACAAACGATGGTCCCACTGGTCATATATTCCAAGAAGTGGTCACCTGCTCCACCTACTACTGCATCCGCTCCGGAGTTCCTAACTCCGAATCTTTCCCCGGCTCTACCGGAACTGAAAAGTTTTCCGGAAGTAGCACCGTAAAGGCAGGTATTACCGATGATCACGTTCTCATACGGTTTCAGTTTGGAACGTCTATGTTTGCGGATCACGATGGTTCCACCGCAGAGTCCTTTTCCTACATAGTCGTTTGCATCCCCGTGAAGAGTGATCTGCACTCCTTTTACGAGCCATGCTCCTAAGGACTGACCTGCAGTTCCTTCCAGAATGATCTCCAGTTTTCCAGGAAGACCTTTGGCTCCGTATTTACGTGCGATAATTCCGGAAACTTTTGCTCCCACAGTCCTGTTCGTATTCTTCACAGAATAAGAAAGGGACATGGAAGTTTTTCCTTCTAACGCAGGCTCCGCATCTTTCAGGATACGGTCGTCCAGAACTTCTCCGACGGATTCTCTTCTTACGAATCTGTCTTTTTTCTTTTTAGGATCGTAAAGAAGAGGAAGACGTACTAGGATCGGATTCAAGTCCAAAGAATCCAAGCGGTCTTGCTCATAACGAGTAATTTGTTTCAGAAGGTCCGTTCTTCCGATGATCTCATCCATAGAGCGGAATCCAAGCTTCGCCAAATACTCACGAACTTCCATTGCAAGAAGTGTCATTAGAGTAGCGACTTGGTCAGGAGATCCTTTATATTTCGCTCTGAACTTAGGATCTTGGGTAGCAATTCCCGTAGGACAGTTATTCAAATGGCATTTTCTTGCCATGATACAACCTAATGCAACAAGAGAAGCAGTTCCAATTCCATACTCTTCTGCACCTAAACATGCAGCGATGATCACGTCCCTTCCGGAAACGATACCGCCGTCAGTACGGAGAACTACTCTGTCTCTCAATCCGTTCATTACTAAAACTTGATGTGTCTCGGAAAGACCAAGCTCCCAAGGAGATCCTGCATGTTTGATAGAAGTTAGAGAAGCCGCTCCGGTTCCTCCCACATGCCCCGAGATCAGGATCACATCGGCGTTTGCTTTTGCAACACCGGCAGCGATCGTCCCCACACCTGCTTCGGATACCAGTTTTACCGATACTTGTGCGGTATGGTTGGCTTGTTTCAAGTCGTAGATCAGCTGAGACAAGTCCTCGATAGAATAAATATCGTGGTGAGGTGGAGGAGAGATCAGGTCGATTCCCTGAGGAGTATGACGGTTCGTCGCGATCTCCTCGTTGTTCTTCTTGCCTGGAAGCTGTCCACCTTCTCCAGGTTTTGCTCCCTGAGCGATCTTGATCTCCAACTCTTTTGCAGAGTTTAGATATTCGGAAGTTACTCCGAATCTTCCGGAAGCTACTTGTTTGATGGAAGAATTCGCTAAGTCTCCCTTCTCATCCACAACGTAACGAGATGGATTTTCTCCACCTTCTCCGGAGGAAGACTTTGCTCCCAAACGGTTCATTGCTACGGCAAGGTCTGTGTGAGCTTCGATGGAAAGTGCACCATGGCTCATACCAGGAGTTAAGAAACGTTTTTGGATCTCGGAAACAGTTTCTACTTCTTCGATTGGAACAGAAGTCCGATCCACGAAATCGAATAGATCTCGGATATTGATCGGATCACTTTCTTCCATTAGTTTAGAAGCTTCTAAGAATGCTTCGTAGTCATTATCCACCGCAGCTTTGCGGATGAATTTTACTACTTTAGGGGACCATCTATGAGGTTGGTCATCCTTCTCGGAGATAAAGTCTTCCGGATTGATCTCTTTGTTAAACGCAGAATCATGGTTGCGCAGGATATTCTGCTCTATACCGCCGATACCGATCCCGGAAATTCTGGAATAAGTTCCCGGGAAGTATTTAGAGATCAGGGTTCTAGAAAGACCGATCGCCTCGAATACCTGTCCGCCCACATAGGACGACATGATGGAAATTCCCATCTTGGACATGATCTTGAGAAGTCCGTCATCCACTCCCGCACGATAGTTAGTGCAAAGAGAAGCAAAAGAAGGACGAGTGCCGTCTTCTGCATCGAAATCTCCCTTGGTCCATAGGTCGTGAAGAGTATCCCAGATCAGATAACTATTCACCCCGGAAGCTCCGTACCCAAGTAGAACGGCCACATTATGGATTTCGAATGCAGATCCTGTCTCTACAAGAATGCTTGTAGCCGCACGTTTTTTATTGCGGATCAAGTGATTATGAACTGCTGCAACTGCCAATTCCATAGGAATAGGAGCGCGATCCTTGTTCAGTTTTTTATCCGAAAGAATTAGGATATTCACTCCGGATTCTGCAGCTTTTATTGCATCCGCAAGCAACTGATCCAATGCAAGTTCTAGATAATTTCTGGCAGCGCCTTCCTCATGATGAGCTTCGAAAGTCGCATCCAAGGTCACAACCTTGTATTGTTTTCCGTCCTTCTCCCTGATCCTTTGTAATCCAAGATTAGTCAGGTACGGATGAGAAAGTACTAAACAGTTCTGAGGCTTTTCGTCCGCGAATAGATTTGTCTTCTTAACAAGACGAGTATAAAGAGAAGTTACTCCCTTCTCCCTTAGATAATCTATCGGCGGATTTGTAACTTGCGCAAATCTCTGGCGGAAGTATGTATACAATCCGATACGAGAAAGCATCAAGATAGAAAGAGGAGTATCATCCCCCATGGAACCGATCGCTTCTTTACCTGCGATCGCCTGAGGTTTGATCACCGCTTTTTGTTTGTATGGAGAATATGCGAAAAGGATCTGTCTTCTTCTTAGATCATCTCCGCTGTAAGTTACGGTTTTAGCGATGGACTCGTCGATAGTTTGGTCCAGATATTCAACATTCTCTTTGGACCATTCTCTATAATCGTATTTTTTCTCGAATAGAGCGTTGACGTCCTCATTGAAGTAGATCTTACCTTCTTTCAGGTTGATCGCTAGCATATCACCAGGACCTAATCTTCCTTTTTTGGTGATGATCTCTTCGTCTATATGAACTAAACCAGTTTCGGAACCCATAACGACTAGTCCGTCTTCGGTCACAACATATCTTGCAGGGCGAAGTCCGTTTCTGTCTAAACTTCCTCCGACCCAGTCACCTTCTGCAAATGCGAGAGCAGCAGGTCCGTCCCATGGTTCGGTCAAAGTGTTATTATATTCGTAGAAGGACTTTAAAGCCTCCGACATCTGAACGTTCTTACTCCATGCATTCGGAATAAGCATCGCTTTGGCATGAAGAACGTCCTTACCGGAACGTACAATCGCTTCCATTGCGTTGTCCAAACTTGCGGAGTCGGATAAATGAGGTCTGATGATCGGATGGATCTCTTTTTGGAACTCTCCCCATTTTTCACAGGCGAGTTCTTCTTCTCTTGCGAGCATCCAAATCCTGTTCCCTACGATGGTATTGATCTCTCCGTTATGTGCAAGAACACGGAAAGGTTGAGCCAATGCCCAGCTTGGGAAAGTGTTGGTAGAATATCTTTGGTGGAAGATACAATAAGGAGAAACCATCTCCTCACTTTTTAGATCCTCATAAAATTGAGAGACCTGGTTCCCGTTAAATAATCCTTTAAAAGTGATCCTTTCAGAAGAGAAGGAACAAATATAGAAGTCCTCGCTCATAGAAAGTTTGAGAGCATCTCTCATCACTTTCTTTTGGATCAGGAATAATTTAGTCTCGAAATCCTCGTTGGACATCCCATCCGGTTTTCCGATCAATACTTGTTCGATCTGAGGACGAGAAGCATTTGCCTTAGGTCCTAAAACCTCAGGATTTACAGGAACATATCTCCAAGCGTAAAGCTTGAAGTTGAATTGCATAAGTGCTGATTCGATGAGGCTTCGGCAAACATCTTGTTTGTCTATGTCCTCTCTTGGTAGGAACACCATACCCACACCGATGGAATCTTCGTCAGGGCGTCTATGACCCATCTCCTCGATGTACTTCGCAAACAGTTTTTTAGGAATACGGATCATGATCCCGGCGCCGTCTCCGGTTTGCATATCTGCATCTACGGCTCCGCGGTGGGTAAGGCATGCGACCGCCTTCAAACCCATGGATACAACTCGGTGATTGGACTCGCCCTTATAAGAAGCGACGAAGCCTACTCCGCAGTTATCGCGCTCGAAGGACTTGTCATATAGACCGTTTTCCTCCAAGTACTTTTGGATCCGCAACTGTTCGTCAAGGTTTAACATCCGCTAAGGTTCCTCTTTAGGGTTGATATAAAATCCGGGACACTGCTCTTGCCTTGGTCCACGGACAGAGGAAACCCCCACCCACGCGATGTTTGGCTGAATTTTGTAGCAAATGTCCGATTCTTAGACCAGTAAATTTGCGAGTGCCTAGTTTGAAAACGATCTTTTTAAAGGAATCCAGTGCCAAATCTCATATATACGACTTATATCGTCTAAGTTCCTATGACAGAAGAATCTAAGGGAACCAAGGCTTTACTTTGGCTCGTGGCCTGCGGCTTTTTTATGCAGACTCTGGACGGGACAATCGTCAATACAGCTCTGCCTGCGATCGCAAAAAATTTAGATGCGAGTCCTCTCCGAATGCAGTCCGTAGTCGTCGCCTATCTGCTCACTATGGCGATGATCATTCCCGCTTCCGGTTGGATTTCCGACAAATTCGGGATACGACAGGTTTTTATCGGGGCCTTATCCTTATTCGCTATAGGTTCTCTTTTCTGCGCTCTTTCTCAGAATCTGACCCAGCTTGTTCTTTCCAGGATTTTGCAAGGTGTAGGAGGAGCACTTTTACTTCCAGTGGGACGTCTCGCACTTCTTCGCTCTGTTCCTCAGGAACAATTCTTACAAGCAATCAGTTTTGTGGCCATCCCAGGTCTGATCGGTCCACTGGTGGGTCCTGTTTTAGGAGGATGGTTAGTAGAAACCGCTTCCTGGCATTGGATCTTTCTGATCAATCTTCCTGTGGGTGTTATAGGGATCATTGCATCTTCCATTTTCATGAAAGGAAATCCGATCCCGAATTCATTCGCATTCGATCTAAAAGGATATCTACTTCTGGCTTTCGGAATGGTTACCTTTTCATTAGCATTGGATGCAGGATCCAGTTTGGGTTTGCAGAAGGCGGGAGTCATTCTTCTTACTATCTTTGGACTGGCAAGCATCGCAGCTTATTGGATCCATGCTGCCAGAACCTCTAGGCCTCTTTTTTCTCCCAAAATTTTTTCCATCCCTACATTAAGCATAGGACTTCTGGGAAATTTATTCTCTAGGTTAGGAAGTTCCAGTATGCCTTTTTTGGTCCCATTATTCTTACAAGTGAATATGGGATATCCTCCCTTTAAAGCAGGTTTAATGCTTTTACCGATGGCAATCGCAGGCATCGGGATCAAAAGATTTGCTCCATTATTAATCTATAAATTAGGTTATAGAAAAGTTTTAGTCACCAATACATTACTGATAGGCCTGAGTATGAGCAGTTTTTTCTGGTTAGAATCCTCGGAGATTTGGTGGATTTTTTCAGTTCAATTATTCTGTTTCGGTGCATTCAACTCTTTCCAATTCACAGCGATGAACACTCTTACTTTAAAAGATCTGAATGGAGAATTTACAAGCAGCGGAAATACGATGCTCTCCATGGTACAAATGTTGGCAATGGGAATGGGAGTCGCATGTGCCGCAGGAGCATTGGAAGCATTCAGAGATCTATTCGGTCAAGATCCGGAAAATATGCTTTTAGCATTTAGAAGCACATTCGCTTGTATGGGAATCATCACTCTATCATCCAGTTTTATCTTTTGGCA
Organism: Leptospira dzoumogneensis; assembly: GCF_004770895.1. Lineage (NCBI taxonomy): Bacteria > Pseudomonadati > Spirochaetota > Leptospiria > Leptospirales > Leptospiraceae > Leptospira > Leptospira dzoumogneensis. The sequence goes on from NZ_RQHS01000022.1 coordinate 50,390, forward strand.
GATCAAAAAAGAAGATGGAAGAAGTGCAGTACTAAAAGATTCGGTTTTGGATTGAATCCCCTATCTCGCGCAGAGCCCACTGAGAACACAGAGGGATTCATTTTTACATTTTATCTCAGCGAACTCGGTGCTCTCCGTGCGAAATTAGTTTCTGCGGATAGAAAGGACAGGATTCAAGAATAGATCAGTGAGTATTTTTCTCTGGCTCGCATCAGGGATACGGGAAAGAAGTTGGTCCATCTTTCCTTTGATCTGAGAGAAATCAGGATATTCATCCATGACTCTTAGAATATGAGGCCAAGCTTTTTTTACTAGTTCCGCTACTGCAGGACTTGCGGTTCTTGCTTTATTCCAAGACGCTTCCAATTGGTTTCTGATACGGAAAAAATCACGCCCTAGTTCCAATACTTTTCTGAGTCTGGATTCGGAAAGGCCTGTGCGAGAACCGAGCTGGCCTAGGGTTCCATCCCACTCTACCACTTCTCCCCTGGATTCTTTCAAAAGAGAAGTTTGTAATTGAACAAGTGCGTTCTCTTCAACAGGCAAAGAAGCTACCCAACGTTTATACTCTTCCAATTGTCCTGCTTTTTGGAAAACTCTTACCTTTCCTACCTGGTCCATATATTTAGAAAATGGAATACTCACAGGAGGTTCGGAGAAGCTAGGAGAATCTCCTCCAAAGTCCCCGTCGAAATGAAGATCTTCCACATCTGCAAGTATATCTTCGCCGACTTGCATAGGAGAATCATCTTCTTCTAATTCTTCCACCTTCATGATCAAAGGTTTGCCGGAGAATAGTTCACCATATTTTTTTAATATTTCTTCTAAGATAGGAGTTTCAGGCCCTTTACGAACAGGTACAGGGATCGGTCTCGCAGCTGCACCTGCTGCTGCGGTTTCTCTTGCTACTTCTCCCAAGGCGGCAGCTTCTCTTTTTTTACCGGTAGAAATTTCTACCAGATAGATCATTCCTTCTTCCGATTCGAATCTATGTCCTGCCGGGAATGTGAATCCAAGTCCTTCTAATATCTCGTCGGATATTTTGGAATATTTTTTCTTACGAGGAGTTTGTTCTGCGACAGACTCTTGTTCTATAAGTTTGGTTTTTACCTTATTCAAAGCTCCCAAGAAGTTCCGATTCATATAAGAAGAAAGTTCTTGGGAACCCATTCCTAGGAATTGAGCGAACTGAGGAAGTTGATCGAAAAAATGATCCGTCTTTTGGACGTTACTGGAAATATAAGAGCGGATCTTTGCCTTAAGGGCTTCTTGTTCTTTTGCGGGAATTTTTTTAGCCGAGATCAATGTCCCGAAAAGTTGGATATGAGTATGGAAATAACTTAAAAATTCCCCGTACGCGGTTAGAACGTACTCTCCATGGGAATTTTTTTCTATGACCTTTCTGTCTGGGCCTGCCATAATCCGGATTCGCAGTCAAGTTTTTACAACCCTAGACCGGAATTCAAGACAATTAAGTTACGGATCTTTCTTAAACAGTCTTCGGAATTGTTTCTTCGCTGGGACTTCCGCTGATGATCCTGTATCTCAAAAATGTGTTGCAAGTAGCTTCTTCAGAATAACGAACCAGATCATAGTCCGGACGAGGAGAACGGAAAAAAGAAGAATGTGCCAGACGTTCTGTCACTTCTTTGCGGATATGAGCTCTCGCTTCGTTCCTTCTCATATAAACCGAAGGAACTACTATATCGTTCTTATAAGATAAAATATTATTTCTATAGATGGCAACGGTTAGGCGGATCCGGTAGGATTTATTTTCCGTAAGGTCTTTTGGTTCCAGAAATTCCATGCCTAGGCCCTTTGTTTTGAAAATCTTTCCAGACTTTCTATAACCAAAGTATCGGATTTCCCACCCCCCGATCTCAAATTCGGGCCCTCTATTTTTTTTTTACTTTTGGAAAATTAAAATCCTACCGACAAACGGATTCACACAGAGGACAATTCTCACGCAGAGCCACAGAGTCGCAGAGATTTTTGGGTTTAGTAAACCTTATATCCTCCGCGCCTTAGCGCCTCTGCGTGCCAAAAACCCGCCGTGCCTTCTAAAACTCTGCGCCTCGTCCATCAAGGTAACATAATTTTATGCAGAGACCAAGGGGTTGCGAGGAAAGAAGAATCTCCTGTATCGGAAACATACAATGCAGACGGAGAGATCTGATTCGTAGGTATAGATATCTGGTTCAACTCAGTAAAATTCCCGTCCCTCTTAAACAATTTGTAGCCGTTACCTGAAGTTCCTTCTAATGTATATAAATTCCCGGACTTATCGGTTGTGATCTGTTGGAAAGGAGTCGTAGCAGACTGGACCAAATTATTCCATTCTAAACTAGTAGAATTAAATTTAGAAATAGAAGTGTGGATATCGCTTTCTCCCATTCCGGTCAGCATATGATAAAAATTCCCTGAATAATCGGTTTCCAATTCTACGGTACTCATAATGAATAATTCTCTATAAGGATTATCTAAATAATTCCCGTCCCCTCCTCCATTGATAGAAGAGAAATTCAAATAAGTAAACGTATCTTCTTCTCCAAAATCCACATAGTCGCTGAATACTTTTCCGTCGGTCACGGCAATATTTGTAAATGGAACAAATGAATTCCCGGGCAATGTACGAGTAGTGGCTCCTGTAAAATCAGTTTTGACTTTTACTAAAACCTTTGCATCTAAAGAGTTTCTGCCTGAAATATATAAGAAGTCACCATCAATTTCCAGATCTGAGCCTTGCACGGAAGATCCCTGGAAAGAAGGTAGGGCAAAACTGGAAAGATGAGCCCCGTTTGCATTCAACTTAGTGATCTGTTTTGTAGAATGAAGAATGTAAAAATTCTTCTTATCGTCTCGAACGATCCTCAAAGGAGAGATCCCAACTATACTTGGAGCACAATTGGAGAAGATAGGAGCCGCACAGGAAAGAACAGCGGATCTTTCCGTATCTACGGCCAGAACATTTCCATTACGATTATCTGTTGCAATACTTTGGATGGTAGAAGGTCCGGCGGGATTTATTTTCATAGTCACCGAACCGCCCGACATTCCGCTATGAAAGCGAACCAGATAAGGTCCGTTATCCGGAAAAGTATTCCTCTGAATGGCAACTAATATCTGAGCACCACTCATGGTCATATCAACGATCTGACCTACCGTAATCTCTTTAGATGCGAGTTGAACAGGAGTGTCCCCGCTTATATCATATTGGAACAGCTCGAAATTGGAATTATCCGCAACCAGCAGACTATTATCGGAAGGATGGATATAGATCGCATAAGGTTCTCTGAATGTTCCGGGAAGATCCCAGGTCTTTAGCAGATCCCCTGCGGAAGAATACCTGAAAATACGATCCGTACCCGTATTAAAATTTGCTTCGCTAATATACAAATTTCCGGAAGTATCCAGAGCCAGATCTTTGGGTGAAGAATCCGCAGGAAGATCGATCAAACTTGTTTGGGTGCAATCGGAATTCAGTTCGAATATTTTCATTCCGGCCAAAGCAAAAATACGATTGGCAGGATCTACAACCATCGCCTTAGGAAAGATCCCTGTCCAAACGCCGATCATATCCCCATTCGTATTTATCATATAAACATTTCCACCGCTTGCAACAAGCACTGAGTTCCCAAAAGAAGAAACGGAAAGCGCAGCTCCCGGAAAACCATTCTTAAACCTGGAATAAAGAGAAGTCCCTCCCCCAAGAGAATTCAATTTCGCAGAACAAGAAGAATTGAATCCGACTGTTCCCGTATCAAAAAGACTGATAGGTGAAACTTTACCTTCCGGATCCACAACTTGAACGGCATACTGGAATAAACTTTGGGAATTGGACACCGGATCAATAAAAACAGGATCAGTCACTGAACCGATCTGTTGGTAAGTGGATTCGAATACTAATTTTTTAAAAACTCTGTATTCCTGGGCAGGGACCGGATCCCAACGGATCTCCACCTTATCACTGAATACCGCGTCAGACGCGCTAAGCCATGCAGGAGTTCCCGCCTCTCCAGGAGGAGGATTTTCCCCAGGATTGGAAGAACCGGGGGAAATTGCAGCAAGAAGAGCGGAGACAGGATCCAACCCTCCTCCCTCGGAAGAACAACTTAACATGCAAAAGATCCCGAGCACCGGTAAGATCTTTATAAAACGTTGTTTTCTATATAAAAAGTTCATTTATATTCCCATCTAATGTTTTTCCCAATCAGCTCGTCCCTGGTGTATTTTTCCGAGTTATTTAAAAATTTCTCAGGGTCATTCGGAATGAACGACACAAATCGGGGAACAAACGTCTGTTATACGAATTGATCAAATGTTTTGATCTCAAAACTTCGGACAAATCGGAACGTTATGTGTGTATATGGATTCCCCGGCCAGTTAATAGCACAACAAATCGTGATTATTTTATTTTTAGATTTTTTGATCTTCTGAGAAAAAAAGTGAGCAAAAGCTCAAAATCACTATAGCGCCTGTTACAAAGGTCCTTCTACCAAAACATGTTCAAAAATTGGAATAGAAGCCCGCGATCAGGAAGGAATTAAGGCGCCAGTGTACATTCTTCTTTTTTTCGCCCAAGGAAGTCCCGGAAGCAAAAGAAAAATATAAGAGATTGGAAAAGATTCAAAAATAATCTCTCCATAAAGAGAATTCATCTCGGTGATCCCTAAAAATTTAGAAATTATAATAAAAGAAATAAAAAAAGAAGAAGAAAGTATAAATGCAAAACCGACCGCGATCAGATGCCGGATCCAAATATTTTTCCAAACAAGTTTAGTATCCGTCATCCTATGGAATTGAAAATTCACCTGTGCGGTCCGAATAGAAAGAAGAAGTAAAAGTAATGCCAGAAATATATTATTTCCGCCTCCTGCCGCAATCCCGAACCAAGTCAATGTTGTTCCGAGAAGAATGATAAGGGAATAAATACAAAGAAGAATAACGCTGACCCTGCTTCTAGCGAATCGGACCACTATCCCGAAGATAAAAATAAGAAGAACATCCATATAGAAGTTCCGGAAAGATCCCAATAGAAAGGTGAAAAGAATACTCTGTAAAAACCCGATCAAAAACAAAATATAAGAAGAAAAATTTAAGAAAGACTCCGCCTCTTCCGTGGACTCTATCTTTTTAAAAAAACGTTTCAGTAGATTCATATCGGGTTCCAGCTATACTGCTTATTCCACTTTTCCAGTCAATTTATTCAATTTGCCCGCCCTTTTGGCTGCTACTCTTAGAGGCAGGATGTACTACAAATTCTATAAAAACCTCTCGGATTCGGGTATATTCGGGAAAAATCCTAAATGACAAGCGGTTCGGGCCCTTCTTAATGGAACTAGAGAGCACTCATGAACTTCCGATACAATCATTCTCCATTCTCTTACCAACGCCGCAGGACCAGAGAGGTAAAAGTAGGAGATATTGGGATCGGCGGAAATAATCCGATCCGCATCCAATCTATGATCACTGCGGATACGAGAGATACCGAAAACTCAGTCAGACAAATTCTGGAACTGGAAGCAGCGGGTTGTGAGATCGTTCGATTGACTGTACCTTCTCAACCGGACGCGGATAACTTACCTAATATTCGTAAGGAACTTAAAAAGTTAGGAAGTAAGGTGCCTCTAGTTGCGGACATCCATTTTACTCCGAGCGTTGCAATGAAATCCGTAGAATGGGTGGAGAAGGTCCGTATCAATCCGGGCAACTTCGCCGATAAGAAAAAATTCGCAGTCAGAGATTATACGGATCTAGAATACAAAGAAGAATTAGAAAGGATCTCCGAAGTATTCAGTCCACTCGTACTTCGTTGTAAAGAGTTGGGAGTCTCTATGAGAATAGGGACCAACCACGGTTCCTTATCGGACCGTATTATGAATAAATACGGAGACACACCGCAGGGAATGGTGGAGTCGGCGATAGAATTTATTCGGATCGCAGAAAGTCTTTCTTATAAAGATATTATAGTAAGCATGAAAGCCTCCAATCCGCAAGTGATGGTCCAGGCTTATAGATTATTATGCAGCCGATTCATGGAATTACAGATGGATTATCCGCTGCATCTAGGAGTGACCGAAGCAGGAGACGGAAAAGACGGAAGGATCAAATCCGCAATCGGTATAGGCTCTCTTTTAGAAGACGGACTAGGCGACACTATCAGAGTTTCCTTAACGGAAGATCCGATCCACGAAGTTCCAGTCGCAAGATTACTCGCAGATAAATATAATAAACTTAGATTTCCGGAAACACAAAGCCAAGGATATTCCGAATTCAGAAACCCTTACTCCTACCAAAGATTTTACAGCAGACCGATCCAAGTAGGAAGTCTTTCCCTTGGAGAAAACCATGCGGTTCGGATCGAATCGGTATTACCTTTCGGATCCGAAAGTGGATTTTCGCAGGAGCTCGCTTCCCTTAAAAATTATGCAAGATCCAGATCGTTAGAATTGGAAATGGTTTCAGTACCTTTGCCTACGGACGAATTCCTGAGAGAAGAATGTATTTCCGCAGTTAAAACCTCATCCGTTCCTATGGGAGTCATAGTAGAACAAAACGAATTATTACTCGAAGACATATTAGAAGACCTAATCCCTTTTCCTAAAGTAACAGTGGATCCGTTCCATCATTTCCAAAACAGGGATTCTTTATTAGAATTTTTGCATAAAAGAGAAGGTAAAGGGATCACCGAACTAAACGTCCAAGCCTACCAAATCGAAAGCCTAAAAGGACTTCCTGAAGAATTTAAGAATGCAGGAATAGGATCGGTAGCATTCTCCATCCAAACCTTTCATATATTACACGATTACAGAAAACTCGCACGTATACTCAGCGATTTTGATTATCCGATCTTCTTGAGCACGGAATATCCCGATATGGATACTGCATTGTACGAATCTTCCATCGGGATCGGCGGAATGTTGACCGACGGTATCGGAGACATGCTTCGTATCAAAGTAATCGACAGTGAACCGGAAGCGGTATTACAACTAGGGTTTGATATACTACAAGCAACCAGATTAAGACTTACAAAAACGGAATATATCTCCTGCCCTTCCTGCGGGAGGACCCTATTCGATCTGCAAACCACAACCGCGCGAATCAAAGAAAAAACAGGCCATCTAAAAGGGGTCAAGATAGCAGTCATGGGCTGTATCGTAAACGGCCCCGGAGAAATGGCGGATGCAGATTTCGGCTACGTAGGTGCGGGCCCTGGCAAAGTGCATTTATATCGCGGAAAAGAAATCGTACTCAAAAACGTTCCTTCCGAAGAAGCGGATGAAAGACTCGTCCAGCTGATTAAAGATTCTGGAATGTGGATGGAAAGAGAGTCAGTGACAACATTATAATTTTCTTTTTTTTAGAATTCTCTGTCCGAATCGAACACGAGGAGGTATAGATTAAAAAAACATAAGAATTCTATAAAACAAAAGTTAATTATATGAAAATAAGATCGCTTATTGGATTTTCCCTGCTTCTAACTTCTATTTTGGTTGGTTGCGCCCCCGAAAATAAAAACTATAATTTGGAAACATCTCTATTATTAGGCCTAACAAGCTCCTCTAGTCCTAGTGATCTAACTCCATTTTTAGTACCTGATTCCAATCAAACAGTTTGTTCCGATTCCAGCGGAACTTCTCGCCCTTGCTCCGGAACCGGAGAGGACGGCGAATTTCTGAATACTCCTGCTCCTTATTCCTTGCAGATCCAAGACGGGGGAACCACCGTTCTAGAGGAAAGTTCTAGATTAATTTGGCAAAGATGTTCCTTCGGTACGAATTGGAACGGGACTACTTGCCAGGGAAGTCCGTTAAATTTGTATTGGCAGGCGGCGGATGAATACTGTTCTTCCTTAACTTTAGCGGGGCGAAATTGGAGACTTCCTACTGCAAGAGAAGCTTCTTTATTCGGAGATTTCTCTCAGGTTAATGCAGTTTCCGCAGTTTATTTCCCGAATACTTCTGTAAATACCCATTGGGCATCCACACCGGTTACTTCTTTTTTTGGAAGATATTCCGCATATAGCAACGGTGAGATCGGCCAATCAGATCAAAATAATGGATTAAAAGTCAGATGTGTTTCCGGTCCGAAAATCCCTCAGGCAAATTTTACCGATCTAGGAAATGGAACCGTTAAGGAAGAAAGTACGGGACTATTGATAAAAAAATGTGCACAAGGACAGACGGATGACTCTAATTGCACCGGCACACCGACCGTTTTCAACTGGCAGCAAGCTTTAGACGCATGTAATAATTTGGATTTTGCGGGTAGAACCGATTGGAGATTGCCTACAGCAAGAGAAGCATATTTTCATTCCGAGCCTAGCTATGGAACCATAGATCTACCTTTTGATTATTTCCCTAATAATACGCAGGCTTCTAACGCATGGACTTCCACAAGTACCAGTTATTTCACTCACGCATACACACAGAATTCGTTCTCTTTAGTTGTGGTTTCTAAAACGAATACAACGGCGACGAGAGCCCGCTGCGTAGCAGGTCCTTGAGCTAACATTCCATAGGCAAATCTCGCACAGAGACCACCGAGAACACAAAGCATTGATCGTGAATGTAGGAACTCCTAGAGGCCGACGACCATCAATCTCTGTGACTCAGTATCTCTGTGTGAAAACCCCGCGACTCTTTATTCTCTGAGCCTCTCTTACAGCTCGTTCGCCTCTACGATAATAAAATTCGGAGACACCTGTCTCAATTTTTTAGCGGAATATTTACCCTTATCTTGGAAAACTTTCTGTTTCCAAACCTGAGTAGAAAATTCCGTTTTAGAATTTTTGATCTTATCGTAGAAATGATCCGCTATCTTTTGTTTACCCAAAACCGACTGAGTCCTTGCCAGCCACAATGCACTTTGCTGTTTTCTGAAAGAAGAAGTCTCCAAACTTTCCGCTTGTTCCAATAAGAACGCAGCCTTATTCAGATTTCCTTTTTCCAGATATAAAATTGCTTCTAAGAATAGGATAGAAGGATCCTTGCCCGTAAATTCTTCGTTCGCCTTTTGTAATTCTAGAAGAATATCGTCTATCCCTCCCATGCCGGGATCGTCATTGATCAGCATTGCTTTTTTATAATGTCGGATCGCCGATCCCACCTTAGGATTTTTAGACTTCGGAACCTTCTTCCCTTTAGTTTTCTTAGAGTCCGAAAGATCCAAAAGTTTATAACCAGGTTCTCCCCAAGCCATAGGAATTTCCATATAAGGACCGCTGCTAGTAGGAGCGGTGCCGACAGAGACAAAAATTTTACGAGCTTCTGCACTCATAACCACGGATTTTACGGAAGTGATCTGACGGATCGTGGATCCCATTGTGCGAACTTCTCCGCTGGAACAATCGATAGTGTCATCCAGAAGATCCTGAAGATCTACAACACTGGTCCCCTTCTTCTTCTTTTGAGAAGAAAGAAGTTGTTCCGCTCTATCAAAACGACTGATACAATGGTGATAGAAAACGGGAGCCGCCATGATCTCCCCTTCCTGTAACTTTTCACTTTGGTAATGATTCGTGTTAACAATATGATCTTTTCCTAAATTAGGATAAACCACATCCACATTCCCGTAATTGGTCTCGATGATCGCGGCTTTCGGTCCCTTCTCCTTATGATTCGTAACGATCAAACCCCAGGTAGAATTGATCTTATGTTTTTTAGAAATACTAACGGCTTCTTCAATCGATCTTGCTTCCGAAATGATCTTATGGCCGAAGTCGATCACACCCAAACCGTTAAAGCCTATCTTCTTATGAAAGCGAGTATGGAACGCGATCGTGAGACCTGCCTCATTGAATGCAGTGATCCCGGGAACATCCGCGCCTCTGCATGCAATATAACCGTAACGTAAACCTTTTTCAGGAGTGCAGAAGACAACGATCGGACGTTTGTCCCAAACTTCTACACCAGGAAAATCAAAATTGCGTGCATGATATAATTTACCGTCCTGACTTTGATCTCCCCAAACAGCAACGCTTGTACATGCAGGGATCATCTGAGGACTTCTACCCGGACTCATATGCGCGAGTTCCGGAAGAATTTGGATCATACCCAAAAACCCGACAGAGTTCTGGAAAGAATCCATAGTAAAAAGTTCCTTTTCCAATTTCGCAGAACGACCCGCAGAAGTCAGAGCAGCAATCGTCCTCGCAGAAAACTCAGCAGGTCTATGTTTCATCATCCGCCGAGACATCCAATTTACTAGAAGTGAAGTCGCTCCCTTCGCCAAAAAATTCCGATTGCTGCGAGGCAAACTCCCGAGCAAAAGATTTCGGGCCATCACAGGATAAAAATCGAAGATCGGTTCAAACTGCCCGATCTCATTCATGATCTCGCCGAATTGTCTTCCCATCTCTTCCTGGGAACCCTTGAGTTGTATTACTGCTAGTGGATACGTTTCCGAATTCATGCACCCATCATAACAAAACTTCGCCGACTCATCGACCGCCTCCATAGGTTCGGATAGCCGAACTTATCGGATCGGACATCCAACGGCCCTTGTAGGAGGTCCTACAACCCGTTTTGAACCGCCTGTTGGAACTCCTACGATCAATTTTAACCGCAGCGGCAAAACTCAGTGATCTCTGCGTCTTTGCGGCTCTGCGTGAGAAAGCGAGTTGCATAATGCTACCCGGCGAAATCAAATAGCATCCGGCTCAAGCATGGAATACCTGCATCTATTTTTCCTGAAATTTCTACAGTTCGGAGCGGGAGCGGCATTTTTATACGCCTATCTGGAAATCATCCGTCCAGGTTCCGGAAATCGGATCTTAGTTCTGATCATGATCCTAACCGGAACAATACTACTCCGATATTCCTGGTATTTGCAGGACGATTTATTAGAATTTCCTTATCTATTTATATTCTTACATACCAGCGTAATATCCGTAGGACCGCTGATCTACACTTACATCCGTTCCTTCTTAGAAACCGAGGAAGAAAGTCCGAAAGAAAAGTTACTCCGCTATGGACTTCATTTTTCTCCCGTTCTATTATTTACAGTCTTCGAATGTATTTTCTTTTCACAAGACAGTACTGAACTGAAGGCCCAGGTAATACAAGGATCCAAAGAATTCAGACTGGATTGGGCCCATTTAGGAAGTTTTATCGCAAGCGTTCAAGTCTCAGTGTATTCCTTATTCTGCCTTTATCTATATCATAAAGTCAGCAAAAAATACGAGATGTACGAATTAAAATTGGTATGGTTAGTATTACTTCTTCCGGTATTCGCGAACAGCCTGATAGGAACTGCTTATTTCCTAAAGAACAAATATTTGTTCGATCTGGGAGCTTCTCTCATTTGTATCATGGTGTTTTTGTTATTCTTGGTAAGAGAAAGACATCCTGGTTTTTTCAGCGAGATCAGCGAAGTCATCCAAAGTGCAAAATACCAAAATACCCCCCTTCTCTCTAAAGAAATAGAAACTGCCAATTCCAAATTAAAAGAACTATTAGAGACCAAAAACTTATACAGAGACAGCGAATTGAGACTGGTGGACCTTGCGGCAGAACTCGGACTAAATTTACACCAAACTTCCAGATACCTAAACGAAGTTCATAAAATGAATTTTTACGAACTAATCAATCGTTATAGAGTGCAAGAAGCCTGTAAACGTCTGATAGAAGAATCAGAAAGTTCGGTTCTAGACATTGCATTTGCAGTCGGCTTTAATTCCAAATCCACCTTCCATTCCCAGTTCGTAAAGTTTATGGGAATTTCACCTGCGTTGTACAGGAAGGAAAAAGGAAGTAGCTAAAATACCGCAGAAATTCCTAAATAATATCCTCGTATCTTTTCTCTACCTGAATCAGGAGTTTGGGGATAGATAGTAAATCCATCCGTGTATTGGTAATAAGAAACATACACATCCGAATAATTCTTATAGGAAAAATTAGATCTATTATAGTTATATCCGAAGTATAATTTATATTTTTCGAAGAAAATATAGGAAAAGGAAATGTCCAGTTCGGACCCTCTAAACACTCCCATGGTATTATGCTGAGGATATATTTTATATAAAAATGCAAATTCCTCAAAACTGGAGCCGGTCCATTCTAAAGATGTATCGAAACCTTGTCGACTTGAACTCCTATGCCCTTCCGTATAATAAAGTTCCAAACTTAAATTCAAATAAAGAGTATCATATAAACGTAAATTACTTTTGATCGCTACCTGCGGCCCTAAAGTCTGGATTTTTTCCGCGGCAATTCCGTATAAATTTCCGGATCACAGATCAGTATCTATTTTTCTTAAACCTGCCCCGAAATATAATTTTTCCTTAAAAGGAGTCAAAGCATAAGACAGGTAATTTAGTTTATAATCCTTTCTTTCCAAATCCATCAGATCTCGTCTTACAAATCCGTAGCTGCCGTCGTCGTTCGCGTAAATAGAATGATAGCGGGCCTTGGTAAGTACGTTCTGAGAAAATAGGAATTCTACCCCGTATCTTTTCTCCTCGTCTACAAATTTGAAATACAAAGGATAAATGGTCCTGACATTTCCAGTCAGATTAAAATCACGATTCACTTGTTCTTGTGCGATGTTCGCATTCGATTGGTAGAAGTAAGGATCGTATTGGGATTTCATGATCCTAAATCCCAGTTCGGAAACTTTCTTAGGAGAAGTAGAGGCTTTATTCGGCTCGGAAACCTGCTCGGTGTTTCCTGAACTTTGTGCAGAGGGATCCGAATTTGCAGGATCTACCGGAAGCCCCTGGGAATATAAAGAAGTAGTAAGGGACAATATTGTTAAGCGAAATAAAATGCAAAATCGGCACTTTCCAAAAATATGCCAAATTGGCAGTATTAGATTTCATTTAAACTACTCCTTCGATCTCTCTTTTTTTAAAAATAATTGACTATTGGTATATTATTTATAGTCCAATGGTATATTAATTAATGAGGTGAGGCTCATGAAAAAAGTATTGGTAACCGGTGCGAGCGGGCACCTGGGGTTTTCTCTAGTAAAACTTCTTCAGGAAAGAGGTTATGATGTGACGGCTGCGGTTAGAGATGCGAACGACTCTAAAAAAACTTCTAATCTGAAAAAGCTGGGAGTAAAGTTAGTCTCCGCCGATCTGGGAGATAGAGAATCCCTTCGTAAAGCTTTGCAAGGACAGGACGGCTTATTCCAAGTGGCTGCGGCTTTCAATCTGACTGCCAAGGATCCCCAAAAAGAAGTTGTGGAACCTAATATCAACGGAACCAGAAACATCTTGGAAGAAGCATATAAGGCCGGGATCAAAAAAGTAGTATATACTTCCAGCATCGCCGCAGTAGGAACCATTGCAGAAGGAGAATCTCCTCTGAACGAATCCACATGGAATGATTCTGCAAAAGAACCTTATGCGATCTCGAAGACCCAATCCGAAAAATTAGCTTGGGAAATTTCTAAAAAGTTAGGTTTGAATCTAGTAACCGTTCTACCTGGAACTATTTTAGGCCCTCAGTTCACCCAACCTACTTCTTCCTTAAAGCTGATACAGGACATTCTAAAAGGACAACTTCCCTTCGCTCCTAAGATGACTTTTTCTTATGTGGATGTAAGAGATGTTGCAATGGCGCATATCTTGGCTTATGAAAATCCTGCAGCGCAGGGAAGATATATTGCAACCGGCGAAACTTTGTCCGTTTCTCAAGTTTGCAAATTAGTAAAAGAGATCCATCCTAAAGCAAAAACGACCGGAAAGGAACTTCCTTCCTTTATCGTTCGCGTTATGCCTTATCTGGATGCTTTCAAACATGCTGTCACAGGTTTGGATAGACAGATCAATTCCGAGATAGTGCAGGATTATCTGCAAAGAAAACAAGAGTACAATTCAGATCGATTGGAGAAGGAATTCCAATGGAAACCTATGCCTGTCAAAAAATCACTCCAAGAGACGGTTGACTGGATGTTGTCCGCTGCCGTATAGTTTCCTAAGTGGATAAAAAAAGAGCCAGAAGGCCGGAAGAAAAGGAAATCCGCAAGCAGTCCATCGTGGCTGCTTTGCGGGAACTTCTGGTAAAACAAAAACATCCTCTTCCCAGCACCCAGGAGATCGCAGAAGTAGCAGGTGTCACTAAGGGTGTGATCTATTTCTATTTCAAAACTAGGGAAGAAATTTTCCTTACACTTCATTTGCAGGAAACTGAATCCTTTTTTAAGGAAGTGCAGGAACTTTTACAGGGCTCCGATTATTCTTTAGCCAAATTGAAAGAAAAGATCATCCGTCAGTTTTCCCAAAATGAAATTTTTATGTTCGTAGGTCTTATTATTCCCGGGATTTTAGAAAGTAATGTGGATCGGGATTTTCTGTACGAGTTCAAAAAAAATACATCGGACGGAATGGATGAACTTGCAAGAGTTTGGCTTTCTAAAGAGACGGGTCTTACTATCTCGAATGCCAGAAAGTTTATATTACGTTTTTATTTTTTAGGTCTGATGCTCTGGCAGCACCATAATCCTCCTAAAGAAGTGAAAGAAGCTTTTTTGAACAAAAATCTTTGGCTTTTAGAAGGAGAGCTGGACCAAGTGCTTTCCGAATCCTTTGATTGGCTTTGGAAAGGAATGAATTCCTAAAAGAAAAGACCGGCAGCGCGCTGACCAAGGAATTTACATCGCGCAGCCGGTCCGAGTTAATTCGCTTTCTATTTCGTGCAAAACTAACATCGGGCATTATTAATGCAGACACAAAATTCCTTAGCATAAAGAAATTTTTTTATCCCAAATAGTATATAAAAAATACCTTATATACCATTCTGGATACCGAATTACAAAAATTATAATTTAACCGAGGAAGTAGAATTCATCTTTTTGAGATCCCCGAATGTTCCCAGAGAATTCTTTTGATCTCCAGAATGGTGGGCATATGATCTTGGACGGAATGATCCGAATCTATCAGTAGTTCCGACTCCGCTCCGTCTATATGAGAACTATCATAAGAAACTACAGAATCATTGATCCATTCCAAATCCCTAAACTTAGAGTTCCCTATGATAGAATGGAAAGGGACTTCAGGCTTTAACTCTCCTGTGACCTTCATGAATAGGCTATTCGGAGAAAGTCCGTCTACTCCGTAAGTTTCCGGAAGAATGGATTCTTCTTCCGAATCGGCGGTTAAAAATTTGTAGGCTTTTCCTATATTATGAAGAGCACCTTTTGGAAGTACAAATAAGATCCTTGCGATAGAAGCCAAAAATCCTTCTGCGAGATTGGAACCTCTATGTGGTGTGGCGATGAACACCGCTCTTTTCACAAAAGGTAAGGGTTTGAATTCGAATACTCGTTTTACTTCTTCCTTTGACTCAGAGTTAAGAGAATCGAATTTTTCGGGAGAAACATTTGCAACTTTCATCCAATCTTCTTTTTTACTTCTGGTCACCATTAGTTTAGAAAGAAGTCCACCCATGCTATGTCCTACGAGCATCATCTTATCAAAAGAAGAGTCTTCTCCTTTCGGATCGTAAGTTTTACGCAGATCTCGGAGGGTATCCCTAAAATCCGCGGCGGAAATTGTGATCGGATTTCCGGTAGGATACCAATAGACCCAGAACTGGTAGTTATCCTTGATCTTAGGATCTGCCAAGAGTTCGTTTATCATCGGGAACCAAATAAAAGGAGAAGAAGCAAGACCATGCACAAACACTACCGGGATCTTTCCTTTTCTGTAAGGATATACCAGGTACAGCCCTTTTCTTTCCAAAGCTACTTCCCCGTCGAACTTCGCAAAAAATCCGTCTCTTTTTTCTGCGCCTGATAACATATATGCAAGCGGAGTAGTAGTATCACTTTCCATAGGCAGATCCAATCCGGAAAACTGGACTCTGTCCCTATGCACAGGATCGTATAGATGGATAACCGCTTTTAAAGTTAAATTACGATTTTCTAAATAAGATTCTTCCAGCGTTAAAAGTGCGGTTCCCGGATATGCCTGACCTACCCCTGCTACGAATTCGTATTTTCTTCTTTCGATCGGTTCTTTTTCAGGATGTTTTCGGATGAGAATTAGAGGGGTTCCTATCCCGAATTTACTGATCTGGTTGGAGAATCCCGCATTTTTATAATCGTAGGCAACTTCGACTTCCAAAAAGTTTTTCGGGGTCCAGGCAGTCTCCACTTCCGCCCTGGCCATGGAGAGCGCTCCTCTTATAAGTGGAAGATTTAGATCCGTTAGATTCGCTAGTTTCCTATTTCTTTTGGCGAATCTGACTAATTGTGCGAGTGATCTATTATATGTTTCTAATGCAAATCTAAACTCCATGGAGAATGGATCCGCGGCAGGGATCGCTTTTTTATCGAATAGATATGTATAAGAATATACTAAGGAAGAAGCGAACATCCTTGCGAACATTGGATCTTCCAGGTCCAGTTCGGATCCCACATGATAGCATAACTCCGCCAAATAATAGGCAAGCTCTCTTGTTTTTAAAGCCATCAATCTATTATCTAGATCATAGATAACTACTCTGGGAGATTCTTGGTATCTTTTGTATAGATCGTTACTTTTTAAAAATCTGGTGGTGATCAGACTTAAATTTTCGGAAGAGATCGCATTCTCACGAACTGTTCTGATCTGTTCGTATTTGGAATAGGATATTGTGGAATAAGTAGCAGTCCCGCATTCCAGAAGACTAAGACTGAGTAGAATCAGTAATTTGCGGGAAGCCACGTTTTTCTCACGCAGAGGCGCGGAGACGCCGAGTATAAAGGTTTAGAGTCACCCAAAACTTCTCTGCGACTTTGCGGCTCTGCGTGCCCAAAAATTCTGCGCCTCTTATTCGATCGGAGCGAGGTCCGAGAGAGTAAGATCTTCGATTGTGTGGGGATAACCTTCTCGGTCATTATAGAGAACGGAGACCTTGTCCCCGTTAATTTCTTGGATCTCCACTTGAGCGCCGGTGAGTACGATCACTCCTTTTAAAAGAAAACTTCTTTTGGTCAGTTTGGCTTTATCACCCGGCTTCATGTTTCTCCATATAGATATCTTTTCCTTCCTTCTTCATGGAAGAGAAAATATGTATTTGTCTTTGGTCTACTCTTGTGCCTATATCATAGACTGCGTCAGTGAAGTCCGCGCCTTCTATCTTAGCTCCTGCGAGTTTTGCCCAACGTAAGTCTGCACCTTTTAAATTGGCCCCGGTTAGGTCCGCTCCGTTTAGGAAGGCTCCCCGCAAACGGGCTCCTTCGAAATTGGCTCCCACAAAATTACAGTTGGTTAAGAATGCGTTGTTTAGATTCGCTCCGGAGAAATCCACTCCGTGTAGATCTTCCTTTTCTAATATGATAGAAGATAGATCCTCTCCTTTTAGGTTTCCATTTTGAGAGAGTATTTCTTTCGCTTTGGCTGCAGTGATCCTTCTTTCTTTTGGGACACCGGCACCTGTTTCGTAATCATGGATTGCTTGTTGGAGAGCCGCTACTGCCGACTCGGGATAATTTTTACGACGCTCAGGAAACTCGAATTGTTTTTCGACGTCGTCAGTGGTTACGTTTTTGAGTTCGTCTATGGTTTTACCTTTTGCGATCTCTGTGGCCATTGCAAGTGCAACGATCCCGAACCCACAACCGGTGGTAGTATAACTTGCATCCGTTACTTTTCTATTCTCATCGATTTTGAGATAGATACGATACCCGTCTCCACAACCTACATTCCTATAGTTGGAAACAACGGTTGCATCTTCCATTTCTCTATAGTTTAGTCTTTGGTCATTGATCTCTTTGTATCTGTTAAAATCCATTACTGACATGATGATTGCCTTTCTTAGATTAGACTTTGTTGATGGACGAGGAAAGCACTTTTAGTAGGGAAGATCCGCTTTTTTGAATGCGTCAGGGATTCGGAGTGGTGCGAAGCAGTCGTGTAGCGACCGGAGCGAAGCGCAGCCCGGAGAAGCCCGACCTTCGCACCAAGTGCGAAGGGGACGCCACCGAGCCTAAAATCTCGATTAGGAAATTTTGTATTTTTTCTTGAACTTGTCTACTCGACCAGTTGTATCCAGGATTTTGGATTTTCCGGTGAAGTATGGGTGGCAGTTGGAGCAAATTTCCACGTGGATGTCTCCGACCGTAGTGCGAGTCTCGTAAACCGCCCCACAAGCGCAGCGAATTTTGGCGTCAGCGTATTTAGGATGGATGTCTGTTTTCATGTTGTCCCCTTTTCCAAAATCTTATTAGGCGTTCATACTGCCCAAGAAGCTCTCGTTAGTCTTAGACTGTCTCATCTTCTCGAGTAATAATTCCATGCTTTCTGTGATGCTCATGGGAGAAAGCACTTTTCGGAGCACAAAGACCTTCTGGAGGGTTTCCTTAGGTAATAGAAGCTCTTCCTTTCTGGTTCCGGACTTGTTGATATCGATCGCAGGAAAGATCCTCTTATCGGATAGTTTCCGATCCAAGTGGATTTCCATATTACCGGTACCTTTGAACTCTTCGAAGATCACCTCGTCCATTTTGGATCCGGTGTCCACAAGTGCGGTTGCGATGATCGTAAGTGATCCGCCTTCTTCGATATTTCGAGCGGCCCCGAAAAATCTTTTAGGTTTATGAAGTGCGTTTGAGTCCACACCACCGGAGAGAATTTTTCCGGAAGTCGGGATGACCTGGTTGTATGCGCGTGCAAGACGTGTGATCGAGTCGAGTAAAATGACCACATCTCTTCCATGTTCTACCAGTCTTTTTGCCTTTTCGATCACCATCTCTGCGACCTGAACGTGGCGGGTAGCTGGTTCGTCGAATGTGGAAGATACTACTTCTCCTCGAACATTTCGTGCCATGTCGGTTACTTCTTCCGGACGCTCGTCTATGAGCAGCACGATGAGTGTAACTTCAGGGTGATTGCGGGTGATCGCATTTGCCACGTTCTGCATCAGGATCGTTTTTCCCGTTCTAGGCGGCGCAACGATGAGTGCTCTTTGTCCCTTTCCGATCGGACACATTAGATCTACGATCCTTGTGTCTAGCTGAGAAGGATCATGTTCCATTCTCAATCTTTCGTTCGGATAAAGCGGAGTTAAGTTATCGAATAACGCACGTTTGCTTGCTACGTCAGGTGTGTATCCGTTTACGGTTTCCACACGGAGCATTGCGAAAAATCTTTCGGATTCTTTCGGAGGACGGATCTGTCCTTCGACCGTATCTCCTGTCCTTAGCCCGAATAATTTGATCTGAGAAGGAGATACATAAATATCGTCCGGACCGGGAACATAGTTATAATCGGGAGATCGGAGGAAACCGTATCCATCAGGCAATCTTTCCATTACGCCTGCGGCATGTACCTGCCCTTCTCTTTCTGCTTGGGCTTGCAGGATAGCGAATATTAAGTTTTGCTTTTTTAGTCCGCCTGTATTCTCTACGCCAAGGTTCTTAGCGACTTCGATCAGTTCGGCGATGGATGTTTTTTTGAGTGCTACTAGATCGATAGGAGCCGGTGTAGGTCCCTCGTAGGAGCCACGACGTCTTTTTCTGGAACGGATCTCCGCTGTTTCCGGATCATCTTCCGGGAAATTCGGTTCTTCTTCGTTATTATCGTTTTGTGCGTCGTTATTGTTGTTTTGATAGTTGTTTCGGGGCTTGGAGTCTCGTCTTGGGTTAGCCATGGAATACCGTTATTAGGATTTGGAAGGAAGGCCTTCCTGTATTCATTTTTTATTCGATTAAGAGCGGGTTTTGAAGGATCCGGATAGTCGGTTCTTTTTCTATAGTCCGTTACAGAAACCTATGTTTTCGATAAGTTTTAGTTTCGGGCTTCAAGAGTCGGACCTCTGGGACAGACTCTTAAGCGACCGGGGAATCCCTTATTTTTCAAACGAGCGAGTTGCTCGGAAGAGAGGAAGGGTCGGCTCTTAATGTGGACTATTTCCAGATTACAAACTCTGTCAAGGCTTTTATTTTTGCTTTGTCCTTTTTTTAGACGTGGATTTTTTCTTAGAAATTACCTGCTTTTTTTTAGAAGCCGGTTTGGGTTTAGTTTCCGCGACCACAGGTTTGTTTGTCTGCGGAACTGTCTTCTTAGTAGGGCCCTGTTTGCCAGTTTTCTTTCTGGGGATAGGCTGGTCCTTATTCAATTTAAACTTACCGGTTAGATCCAAAAACTTAATTCTATTTTGTAGAGTGGTTCTTGGCACTCCCAGATCTAAGGCAGCATGGGAAACATTCTCTTGGTTTCTTTTGAGCGTGTGATAAATATAACTTCCTTCCACTTCTTTTAACATCGTTTCGAGTGGAAGTTTTTGGTTGAATGCTTCCGTAACGGAAGGGAACTCCATTCCTTCTCCGTCTTGGCTGTTCAGTTTTGCGGAAGCCGGGGAGAAGTGATACAGATAACCTAGAGGTTTTCCTTTTTGTTTTAAGATGGAAACTCTTACGATACAATCCAGGTCTGGAAGAAATGTCTGAACGGATAGTCTTCCTTCCTCTAACCTAAGCTCATGGTTTTTTAGATAATTTCCAAGCAAGTCCTTGGACATTTCTTTTAATAGTTTTTCCGCCTGGAGAATGCTATCCCTAAACCATTTTTTGACCAATATGTCTTTTTCGAATGTCTCGTTATAGAATACGGTATGTCCATCCAGGTCTGTGGCGAGTAATCCATCCGGAAAATTTTGGAGAAGTACTTCCATAAACCATTGGCTTTGTTTTGCCTTTTCTTCTTCCGATTTCTGAGGAGAAGTTTTAGGTTTTTCTGTCTCCTTAGCCATCCAAGAAGATCTGCTAAGCTCTGCAAGAAACCTAGGTTTATCCCAATCTTCCAATTTTTCTCCCATAGGACCTAATACAGGTATGGTTCTTTGTTTTTGGAAAAATGCTAGAACGGTTTCCGGAATTTCTCGGATCAAAAACTCCTCCGGGATCCTTTCAAATTCCCTTTCGGAAGCGCTTAGATCTGCGAGTTCCATTAGAACTCTTTCTTTGGGGAGTAATCCTAGTAAACCTTTTCCTTCTTCCCAAACAGGCAAATGACTGGCAGGACTATAGAGAAAAAATTTATATAAAACTTCGATTCTCATTGGAAGAAGGAGGATAATTTCCTCCAGAATGACTTCTTTTGAAGCCTAAGCGAGAAAATGCCTCTACTTTTTTTGCTGTTGAGAATAGTTTTTTAGCGTAGAGCCGCAGTGACTTAAGAGACACAGAGTTAAAGATCACGCAGAGACGCTAAGGCGCAGAGAACTTTTAATTTTATTAATCATAAAAACATCTCTCCGCGGCTCTGTGCCTCTGCGTGAGAATTATCTCTTGCGACTCTTCTTGCTCTGAGGCTCTTATTTCACTAAGCGATTGGCTGCTTTTTTGTATTCTTCCGGATAAGGAAGTTTGGATACTTTTAAGCTGGACAGAGAGTATTTTAAGGATCTTTTATATAGAACCAATGCGTAAAGATGGTTTCCGTCCCTGCGGAATTTATTTCCGGAAATCCATTCTTCTCTGGCCATTCTGAAATAATCATTGGCCCTTTCTTCTTCTTTAGCGGTCAGCGGATGATGCTCTTCCGATCCCATTTTCAAAAAACGGGATTCTTTTGCCACATGCTGGAGTAGTTTATCCGAAGAAGTTTCAGCGAATTCAGACCAACGTTTCATCGATTCGGGAAGAGCTCTCTCGAGTAACGCTAGACTGTCCGCCTTCTCTTGAACGCTCCCTGCTTTGGAAGCTGAGTTTAGATCTGCGGAATAATTTTCTATTTTTTGAAGGTCTTTTTTAAGTTCCGAGGACTCGAATGAATTTCCGATCTCTCTTAAGATCTTTACTTTGGAATCCACCGATTTTTTTCTTTCTCTGAATCCTTGGGTGGACTGAGAAGAATAGATCCTTCCTGCAAGTATTGTCACCGCGATAAGTGAAAATACTAGCATCCATTTCCAAAATCTGCCTCCTTTTACTCTAAGGGACATGATCTCGGCCGGAGTAGGAAGATCCATTAGTTGGCTCCACCTTGCGCAGGAACAGGAGGTAATGCTTCTTTTTTATTGATATCGTCTACACGGATCTCTTCATTACTTTTTTCTAAAAAGGAAACCCTTCCGTTGGTGATAAAGCTGTAATTATCGTCGTGAACTTCGAGTAGATCTACAGGATTATCTTTTCCTTCTCCCGGAGGCGCGATCTTTGGAGAAAGTAATTCGTTATCTATATAATCGATTAAAGTGTTTCTGATACGATCGTAGTCGGAGATATTTTCTTTCTCCGCAATATTTCGAACTTCGTCCAGGTTCACGAATTGGAACTCACGCTTATCGTCATTAGGAGTTTTAGCTGCGATCATCGCGAGAAGTGCGAATCTCCTGGCTCTTCTTGCGATCTTGATCCCTTCTCCAAAAAGTACCAGTTTCACTCTGAATTGGTAAGGAGAAGAATTATAGGCACTGGTAAAATTATCTTCCGAGGATTTTAGGTCCCTGAATCCGAGCTTCAGTAAATGTTGCGCGATCTTATCGTTGGAACGAATGATCATCGGAGAAGCTGCTTCTAAAAGAATACGAGCGGTTTTGATATAATTTTCGTGAACTACCTGGAAGATGTCTTTCATCTCCCCTTGTGCGGCTTTCAGGTTTTTATATGACAAACTGTAATTACTTTGGAAATACCACATATTCCCGTTGAAGTCGGCTTGGTTTGCCTTCTTGAATGATCTATAATTGTCTATAGTATTCAGTTTTTTGAAAAGTTCAGTCTGCCCGCTCGCGGTTGCAGTTTGCCCGGACTGTGCATTTTCTGCAGCAGTTGCCACTCCTGCCTGGGACTTAGGCCCTCCACCCTCTTCCAAAGGTGGCGCAAGATTACTCACGCAGATATTGATGAATTTTATATTTATCTTATTCTCATCTATCAGGATCGCGAGATTTGTCTGGTCCGGAGAAACTGCGTAAGTCCTATCCGTGAAAAAAATCGGCGCCGCAGCGAATATAAAAAGAAGAATGCGTGTATATTTCGAACCCATAGCTTTCCCTACTAGTAGTCTATCGGCAGGGTCTCGAAATGTATATTCTCTTTTTTTTGGATAAAAGAGGCGCAGAGCTGGTTGAGGCGCAGCGCTAATGATCACGCAGAGGCGCTAAGACGCGGAGAATCTCATGTTTACTAAACTAAAAATCCTCAGCGTCTCTGCGTGCAAAAAACTCTGCTGTCTTTGAAATCTCAGTCCCTCACAAAGAACTGATGCGGCGGATCGCTTCGATCACATCGTCTTTTTTTCCGAAGGCGGAAAGTCTGAAATAACCTTCTCCCGCAGGTCCGAAACCTGAGCCTGGAGTTCCTACCACCTGAGCCTTATCCAGTAATTGGTCGAAGAAGTCCCAAGAGCTGAGATTATTCGGGGTTTTGAGCCAGATATAAGGAGCGTTTACCCCTCCGAATACTTCGTATCCTGCTTTGATGAGTCCCTCTCGGATCAATTTTGCGTTAGCCATATAAGTATCTATGCTTGCGCGGATCTCTTTTTTACCTTGAGGGGAATAGATTGCCTCAGCCGCTTTTTGGGTCACATAAGAAACACCGTTAAACTTGGTGGTATGTCTTCTGCTCCAAAGTTGCCCTATGGAAACTTCCTGGCCGTCTTTTGTTTTTCCCTTTAATTCTTTAGGGATTACTATATAAGCGCAACGAAGTCCTGTAAATCCTGCGGTTTTGGAGAAGGAGCGGAATTCTATCGCGACTTCTCTGGCTCCTTCTACCTCATAAATGGATCTAGGAACTCCCGGCTCGGAGATGAATGCCTCGTATGCGGAATCGTAAAGAATGATACTATTATTCTTTTTAGCGTATTCTACCCAAGCCTTAAGAGATTCTTTAGAGGCCACTGTTCCGGTCGGATTATTAGGAAAACATAAATAGATCAGATCAGGTCTTTCTTTAGGGAAATCAGGCTGGAATCCATTCTCTTTTGTAGAAGGCATATAGATCAGGTTGGCGTATCTTCCGTCAGGACCGGCCTCTCCCGTTCTTCCTGCCATCACGTTAGTGTCCACATAGACTGGATATACTGGGTCTCCGATCGCGATCTTTGCATCTTGGGAGAATATTTCTTGGATATTTCCGCAGTCACATTTGGATCCGTCTGATACGAAAATTTCGCTCTCGTCCAGTTTTACACCAAGAGGAGCATAATCATTATCTGCGATCGCTTTCAGTAGGAAAGAATATCCTTGTTCGGGCCCGTATCCGTGGAATCCTTCCGGAGTTCCCATTTCTCTGGAAGAAGAAACGAGCGCTTCCACAACGGACGGAGCCAATGGAAGAGTAACGTCTCCGATCCCTAGTCGGATGATCTTTGAGTTTGGATGTTTTTCGGAATAAACTTTTACTCTTCTTGCGATCTCCGGGAAAAGATATCCCGCTTTTAATTTCAGATAATTTTCGTTTATATTTGCCATTGAATTATTCGTAATCCTCGTCTATGTTTTGGATCGGTTTGCGTCCTGCAAAACCCTCGTCGTATCCGTGTTCGAAAAGAAGGTCCTCTTCTCCCAGATGCCAACAATAATAACCTTTTCCGTTATCGAAGTCCACGAGCCAAAGCCCTTTGACCTCTATACCAAGTTCCCGGACCTTTCCGGACCATTCCACCAATAGTTCTTCGACCTTGGTTTCTCTGGCTTCCTGCTCATTCTCTTGGTATAAACCGTTTTTCAGTTCTTGGTGAACCTTTCCCACGGTTTCGTAAAATTCTTCCGTGATAGATCTGACATAGGGCAGAATTTTACGTGCTTCTTCGTATGTCCAGATCTTACGTTCCATTCTACTCCGTTTAAAAACGAACGCCTAGTGAAAGGCAGAGTAACGTCATTCTGCTCACCACTCCGTATTTTGCCTGACGGAAGTATGCCGCGTTCGGAAGATCATCTACATCCGTAGATAGTTCGTTCACTCTTGGAAGAGGATGAAGAACAGTGGTCTCTTTTTTAGATGCTAGTATCAATTCTTTGTTCAACTTGAAGGATTCTTTTAATCTTTCGTATTCTCTATGATCCGGAAATCTTTCTTCCTGGATGCGAGTCACATAAGCAATATCACATTCCCAAACTTTTTTGATATCGTCGGATTCTTCGAATGTGATAGGAAATCCTGCAAGTCCCTTCTTATAAGACTCGGGAAGTGAAAGTTCAGGCGGAGAAATCAGATATAAGTGAACTTTATAATGGCGGAGAAGATTGATCAAACTATGGATCGTTCTTCCATATTTTAGATCACCGATGAATGCGAGAGTGAGTCCGTCCAATTTTCCTTTTTCGGAAATGATCGTGTATAGATCGAGAAGTGCTTGGGTAGGATGCTGCCCTGCTCCATCTCCCGCATTGATGACCGGGATTTTTACTGCACCCGCTGCAATTCTGGAAGAACCTTCTACAGGATGTCGGATCACTGCGATGTCTGCGTAAGCTTCTACCATTTTCATGGTATCGTATAAGGTCTCGCCCTTGGAGATGGAAGAAAATTGGAAACCTACCGAGGAGATTACCCTTCCCCCCAATCTTTCCATGGCGGCTTCGAATGAAAGTCTGGTCCTTGTAGAAGCTTCGAAAAAAAGAGAAGCCAGAAGTTTGCCTTCTAAAATTCCAAAGGCCTTATTTTGCTCCACCAGCCTTTCCATCTCTCGAGTTCTCTCGACTAAAAAGTCCAGATCCTCTTTGGAGAACTGGTCCGTATCCAGGATATTCTTATGCTCGTACGCCATTTTCTGGACAGATTGATCCGGCCGGACCCGGAGGCAAGAGAATTAAAAGGGCGGACTTTCACACGGAGAAGCGGAGTCAGAAAAAGGCACTGGAATTTTTGGCACGCAGAGACGCGGAGCCACAGAGTTAGGATTTACTAAAATCCAAATTCTCTCTGCGTCTTAGCGTCTCTGCGTGAGAGAAAAACTGCGTCTCTATTATTCTCTGCGCCTCTTATCTCAATGGTGCCTAGGCTCCGGTTTTGTTTTAAAACCTAATTTTTCTCTCAAATGACTGAACACTGAAAGTGTTACAGGAACATAGAGTAAACTTCCTAAAGTTCCGAATCCAAGTCCCCAACCTAATGCCAAGGTCATAGGGATTAGTACCGGATCTGATCCACCAACACTATAAGCTGTAGGAAGAAGTCCCGCAACTGTAGTCAATGTGGTTAGCAAGATAGGACGGAACCTTCGACGGCTTGCTTCTAGTAAGATCTCATCCAAAGGTGCATTGGAAGATTTGCGTATCGAATCTATACAATCCACAAGCACGATGGATGCGTTCACAAGAACTCCAGCAAGTCCAATGATACCGATCAAAGCCAA
Source organism: Leptospira dzoumogneensis (assembly GCF_004770895.1). Taxonomy (NCBI): domain Bacteria; kingdom Pseudomonadati; phylum Spirochaetota; class Leptospiria; order Leptospirales; family Leptospiraceae; genus Leptospira; species Leptospira dzoumogneensis. Next base: position 76,632 of record NZ_RQHS01000022.1, read on the forward strand.
GAAGCTGAATGCTTTTCCGGATAATACGAATCCTGCTACGATCCCTACGAATCCAAGTGGAATTGTGCTCAAGATCAGAAGTGGCCTTACCACATTCTGCAAAGTTAGTGCAAGAATGATAAAGATCCCAAGTAAAGCTATGAGTCCCGCTTTTCCTAGAGAGGCCATGGACCTTTGTGTGTCCTTCTCCTCTCCTCCGAATACGATGGAAACTCCGGGGTATTGTCTTTCGATCAGAGGTTTGAACTCATCGATCACTTTCTGGTTTGCTTCGCGAGAAGTCATTCCGGACTCAATCTTGATCTCTGCGTTTACTGTGACCGCCCTTTCAAAATCCCTGTGGGAAAGTAATTCAGGAGAATCTTTCAGATCCATTCTGGAAATTTTTGCAAGGTTGGTGATATTTCCCGCCTTGTTCCTAAGAGGAATACTTTTTACTTCTTCCGGATTTTTACGGAAGTTCTTATCATACATCACTCTTAGATAAATTTTAGTTTTTCCCTGCCGAACATTACCTGCTCTTTCTCCATCATATGCTGTTCTGAGCATGTTTGCTGCGGAGAAGGTGGACACTCCGGTAAAACTTTCCAGTCCTTCGTCCAATTGGATGTACATCTGTTTTCGTCCGTTCCTATAATCATCACGGACAGAATGTACACCTTTGATACCTTTTAAGAAGGATTGCAGATCCGCAGAAACTTTTTTGAGGACTTCATAATCTTTCCCTAATATACCGATCGTAATAGGAGCTCCGATCGGAGGCGCCATCGCCATTTCTTCCAGATATACGTCGGAAAGTCCCGGTGTTTTTCGGATATCATCTTCGATAGAAGCTAATATTTCGGATGCCTTTCTTACCCTCTGGGATTCCGGAGTCAGATACACCAGGATCACTCCCAAGTTCTCTCCGAATCTGGAAAGTGGATCATCAGGATCCGTTTGTTGTACTCCGATCTTGGTAGAATAACTTACCAATTCTTTTTGAGGGATCTTTTTCAAGATCTCTTCCATATACTTCATCTTATCTCTAGTATGGAAGATACGAGAAGAAGGTGGGAATTCCGCCTTGATTAGGAAGATCTCAATGTCTTCTTTCGGGAAAAGAATAAAGTCCATCTGGGACATTACACCGCAGGAACTCATGACAATGAGTATGATCGCAAAAAAAGATTTGTTTCGATTTCGGATCGTGAAAGCCACGAAATCTGCAAATCGTTCTTCCATTCTTGCGAAAAAATTGTCCAAGGATTTTCTGAAATTGGAGGACTTCTTCAATTCTTCCGGAGTTTTTGCAAATGCAGCGATCCTCGCAGGAAGGAATAAGAAAGACTCAATCAAACTCGCAGTTAATGCGATGATTACCACAAGTGGGATCTGCCAGATGAATTTTCCCATGATCCCGGCCATGAATAACATGGGAAGGAATGCTGCTACAGTTGTTAAATAAGATCCGAAGATCGGCACCAACATCTCCGTAGTTCCTTTCAAGGCAGCGGATGTTTTGTCCATCTTCTCGCCTAGATAGGTATAAATGTTTTCCGAAATTACGATGGAGTTATCCACGAGCATCCCGAGCGAGATGATCAGTCCCATCATAGAGATCATGTTAAAGGAAACATCGAAGAAAGGAAGTGCTGCGAATGTCATCAACATCGAAAGAGGTAATGACATAGAAGTCAGAGTCGCAGTTCTAAAATCTAGGAACAAAAACAAGATCCCGAAAACGATCAAAAATCCGATAAGCGCATTCGAAGAAACCACGTTCAATCTGTTCTTGGTCCTTTTAGCTTCATCGTTTAATTTGAATGTTTTAATTCCTTCCGGATAAACTTTTTCAAGCTCCTTTAACCTAACTTGTACATTGTCTGCAACTTCTATCGCGTCCGCTCTTTCCTTTTTGATCACGGACAGGACCAGACCTTGTTGTCCGTTCGCGATCGCAAGGAATCTCGGGTATTCGAACGTATCTTCTACCCTTGCTAGATTTCCAATACGCACAGTGGAGAATATATCATTTGTCCTGACAGGAATTTTCCCGATCTCGGAAGGATGTTTGAATTCTCCGTCGATCCTGAGATCGAATGCATTCTCAGAATCCACGGAACCTGCAGGAAGATTGATATTACGAGTGCGGATCGTTCTTGTGATATCGGAAAGATCCAATTGGTATTGTTTCAATCTGTCCGCATTTACTAGAATATGCCATTCTCTATCACGTTTTCCGAATACGTCTACTCTTGCAATTCCTGGGATCTTTTCTAATTCCAGTTCTATAAATTCAGCGATCGTATGAAGTTCTATCTCGTCCTTACCGCCGTAAACGGAAAAGTCCATAATAGGAAAGGAACCTGATTTTCTTTCCGTAATTTTAGGTTTTTCCGTGACCTGAGGAGGAAAATCTGAGATCGCATTGTCTACAGCTCTGCGGATCTCATCCAGAACTTTTTCCGGATCCTTCTCCTCTAAGCTTACACGAACATCTATATCGGAAACAGAGTTACGGGAGAAGGAACGGATCTCATCTATACCGTCTATCTCCTTGATCTTCTCTTCGATCGGATACGTTACCCGTAATTCCACATCCGCAGGAGAAGCTCCCGGGAATTTTGTGGTGATCACGAGCTGCTTCATATCCACATTCGGAAAAGCGTCCCTGCGCAGACCGCAAAGGGACATTCCCCCCGCGGCAACAATGAATATGACTCCCAAATACATGAAGAGTCTATTGTGAATGAAAGATTGTATTATCGTTCTCATATGTTTTTTTATTTAGAAATTTTTCCATCCAAAGGTTCTAAGAGCCCGCCCCATTGGCTCCATGCTTGTTTCATAAAACTTTTGTCCCAGGTTTCTCCGCAAACCTCCATCTGCTTAGGTAATCGATCCCAGGAACATCCAGGGAATCTATGATGAATCCTATGATAATTAAAATGTAAAAAGAACGCGCTTACCGTTTTCGGTAGAGTTAAATTAAAGGCCGAATTTTTATCATTAATTTCTTTCCCGTAATGATACGCATTATCGAAAAATGATATAAAAAAGGACCTGCTCAGAAGCAGGAATACCAACAAAGGCCAGTTATTTTTGAATAACCAAAAAGAAGGAATATAGAAGGCCAAAATCCAAAAAATATCCTTTCTAAGTTCTTCCAAAATTTCAGGTCGATAGATCCACTTAAAAAAACCTTCTTCTATAGGATACTCAATGAAACGATCCGTGATCGGTTTTGTCCAACGAGAAGGTAATGAAAGTAAAAGCCCTGTCCCTACTTCAAAAATGTAAGTCGCCACAGTAATTCTGAAATAATAATTCAAACTCTGGAACCATCTTGGCTTTGAAGAATTTGGATCATAAAATTCTATCCGATCACCAGGTTCTCTATTGAACTTATGGTGCATTAGATGACTACATTTCAGAACTGAATAAGGAGCCCCGAACACGATACAAAGAAACCTTCCCCAAAAATGATTCTGCTTTCTTTCGTTCGAAAAATTCCCATGAATACTTTCGTGGATCAGATTCCAAAAAGTATAGGACACCGGCCCCAAAGCTGCGGCAAAAACCCAAGCTGCCCAAACAGGAAAACTACCGAATAATAGTCCCAATGGTAACAAAAAATGGAAGCTGATAAATAAAAATAAGATCGTCAGCGAAAGTATTCTATTTTTCGCAAATGGCAGGTCTCTGATCTGTATAGAAGCTTCCATTTAGGATAGAACGGGTGAGAGCTGAATTTTCTGCAAGCAACCTGCTAAAACTGGGAGCGGTAACATCGGTCGGTTTGAAAAAAAAATAGTCCGATCTTATATTGCCCGGAAGAATAGAAATAAATTGATTAAGTTCTCTTTCTTTTAGAAAAAACTAGGCTCCAAAAACGTTACAATAGGTCCAAAACATCAATATGAGTTTAATATTCCATTCAGCGACTCTACTACTCGCAATTTCATTTTTTTATTGTTTTCCGTTGGATCCGGACAGGGTAAAGTCCCCCAGCTATAAAGAAGGTAGATATCATAATTTAGATCCGGATGAAGAATTGCAGGGAAAGTCTCCTTTGGCTATCCTACGCTGGAAACTCTGGGGACCTAAGGACCCTCCTGCGGTAGAAGGTCTTACGGATGAACTTCCTACCGTCTTAGAAAGAAACTCTAAAGATCTAATCGCTCCGGAAGGAAAGGTAAGAGTGGTTTGGTTCGGGCATGCCACTGTATGGATCTCTTCTACCCTAAAAGGAAAAACAGTAAATGTTCTGACAGACCCTATATTTGATGCTCCCATTTTAGTAACGAGGCTTGTCAAACTTCCTATCCCAAAAGAGGATCTTCCTCCGGTGGATTTTGTGGTAGTGAGCCATGCTCATAGAGATCATTTGGATAGAGATACATTACGATATCTAAGAAGTAAAAATCCGAACTTGCAGATACTTCTTCCTTCCGGAATGAAATCATTTTCTGAAGAAGAAAATTTAGGCTCCACTGTTTCACAAGAGTTAGGACAGATTAGCACTAAGGATTCGGTAAAGATCACATTTCTTCCTGCGCATCATTGGAGCAGAATGGGGATCTCCGACACGAACCAATACTTCTGGGGAAGTTATTCTTTAGAGGCTCAGGGAAAGATCATCTATTTTGCAGGAGATACCGGATATTCTTCTCATTTTAAAAATATCTCGGAACGTTTAGGCAAACCTGTGGATCTTGCACTTCTTCCGATCGGAGCTTATAAGCCTAGATGGTTTATGAAATACGCTCATATCGGACCGGAAGAAGCTTTAGTGGCGACCAAGGATCTAAATGCAAAGTCATTTGCGCCTATCCATTGGGGGACATTTCCATTAGGAGATGATCTTCCTAAGGAGCCTATGTTGGACCTCAAACAAAGGCTCTCCTTCCCGATATCTCCCGATACAAAAGGGATCCATCCTCCTTCTGACGGAATTTCCTGGGGAAAAAAGGACGGAGTCAAAATTATACCATGGACTATAGGCAGCGGGATAGACCTGGAATGATTTGGAAATTTCTATCCTAAGAAAAAAAGGTGCCTCCCGGAACTATTCCTGAATTCTGGCATAGAACTGTATCCCGGAGGCTTCCGTCCATAATGAGATCCGAAACTAAATCTTCATTCTTCATCCATTATATTATTTTAATACTACTGACCTTCTCCACTTCCCTGTTTGCCGTAGGGGGAGAAGAAAGGATCTATCCTCTCAGTATGGCTCAGGCAAAAACGGAACCTCAGCCTGAACAGGTAAAAAAAGAAGAAAGAAGGGTGGACCAAAGAAAAGGCCGCTGGTCCTTCCAATGGGGATATAATAGAGACTCTTATACTCAGAGTGATATCAATTTCAAGGGTCCCGGATATCATTTTACTCTGAAAGATGTGGTTGCCAGGGACAAACCGGAAAAATTTTCCACCGATGTGTACATGAACCCTTCTCTTTGGGAAATCCCTCAGTATAATTTTAAACTTACCTATTATATAACTGATAATCTGTTCATCGCATTCGGACAAGACCATATGAAATATGTAATGTCCAGAGGACAGGCGGCCAATATCAGCGGCTACATAGATCCGATGGCGATAGAATGGGCAAGACTTCATACTTCTTTCGAATCCGCTCCTTATGCATTATTATTTCCTAATAATATAAATCAGTTCGCAGGATACCACGGAGGAGAAACGATCAATATCAGTCCGGACTTCCTGAAATTCGAACATACCGACGGACTTAATTATCTATTCGTAGATGTAGGTTATGTTGCACCGCTTTGGGTTTCTCCCAACGGAGAGAACGCATTCAGTTTAGTGGGTTCCGTCGGAGCAGGACCGGTAGTATGCAGAAGTGATGTAAGATTATTTGGAGAAGGTCATAATAATAGATTTCACCTTTCCGGATACGGAGTCTCAGGGTATTCCGCGCTTAGGATCGACTTATTCAAATCATTCTTCTTTGAATTCGGAGCAAAAGGTGGATATATAGACCTGACAAGCATCTATACGAACGGAAAATCCAAGGATAGAGCGACTCAGAATTTCGGATTTGTGGAAATGATTGCCTCCGCAGGCATCACTTTTTAAACTTTCCCGACATGATCTCAGGACTACAAGGTTCCATCCGAAAACTGGAAGTAGGCTCCGTACATTTAGATGTCCACGGAGTAACTTACGAAATCGTAATTTCATTCAAGACCTATTGGGAATTGAAAGAATTCCAAACTTCCGCAAAAGAAGTCAGACTTCATATCTATCATTCCATCAACGAAAGAGGACAAAAACTTTTCGGATTCCTACAGGAAAGAGATAAAGAATTTTTTAAAGTGATGAAGGGCCTGCACGGAATAGGAGAAATGACTGCGCTCAAAGTTCTCTCCTTCTTCAGCCCTTGGGAATTACATAAGATCGCTTCCTCCGGAGCGGCAAAAGACCTGGAAAAAATCCCGAAAGTCAGAGCCAAAACCTCCGAAAAAATCTTTTTCGAAGTAAAACAAAATCTCAAAAAACTAGAATTGTTTTTGGAAGCCGGCTCGGAAGATCCTTCCGTTCCGGAAACCTCTAAAGAAAAACTTCCTTCTCCTGAAGATCGTTTTAAAGAAACCGCGGTCCAGGCACTTGTTCAACTAGGCTTCGAAGACAAATCCGCTCTCAAGGAAGTGGAGAAGATACTGAAAAAGCAAAGTTTTACGGATACCGGAGAGCTGATCCGAGAGATATTAAAAAACCTTTAAATAGTAGAGCGGCACTGAGAACGGGATTCATTCGTATGTTGGAACTCCTACGTGGGATTGAAGGGCGCCCCCGCCCACGTTCGGGTGGAGGAGGCGGGCTTGTGGGAGAAGCCTTTCCCCCTATACACGAAAATCCCCTAAACTACAACCCAAATTTTCACTCACAACATTTGTAGGAATTCCAACATCTCCCTTGCGTCTCCTCATCTCTCCTTCTCTCCGGAATCAATATTCCAGTTCATATTCAAAAAATCTAAAGAATCAATTTGACTTTCCTTAAGAAACAATTCAATTTCTCTCCGGAGGAAATCAATTTGGGAAGAATTTATCAAAAAGCGGAATTGCAAAATACTATGGATATTCTGGACCATAAGAATGGGAGAATTCCTTCGGAAAACATCCGAAAATTGGAACTCGAATTCCTTGTGGATACTGGGGCCGCGATGATCTGTCTACCTGCGGATCTGATCCAAACTTTAGGACTTCAACCATTATACAGCAGACCTGCAATCACTGCAAATGGAACAGTACAATCCAAGATATTCTCTCCCATTCAACTCAAGATCTGGGACAGAGAATGCAATTTAGAAGTAATGGAACTCCCAATCGGAACTCCTCCGCTCTTAGGCTATCTCGCCTTAGAAACATTGGACTTATATCCAAATCCACAAAAACAAATCTTAGAAGGAAATCCAAAATACAACGGCCAAATGATGATTTATTTGTTAGTAGCATAAAATCAATTCCCAAATACCTATTCAAATAAGGATCTGAGAACTTCATTGTAGGAATTCCAACAAATCAGGCAAATTCACTCATCAACCAACACTTCCGCCACTTCCCCTGCAAGCAAATTCGCATAACGCTTCTCGAATTCAGAATTCGGGACACGCGGTTCCCCGGCTCTATGTAATTCCGGCAAGAGGCCGTTTACAAAATACATTTTAATATTTCCCTTATGTTTTGCAGCGATCTCCCCGCGATATTCGCAGTCAAAAAAATCTTTTACCAGTGCATAAGTCGCACCTGAGATATTGATCTTACCCGTGGCTCCGGAAGATTCACATCTACTCGCGGTATTTACCGTATCACTCCAAACATCATAAGCGAACTTCTTCTCACCTATAACTCCTGCAACCAAGTCGCCTGAGTGAATTCCCAATCGAAGCTGCCAGTAGGGAAGATTCTGAGAGGCTTTAATTTCTTTCATCTGATTCATGAATGCTTGGATCTCGAGTGCAGCTAATACACAATCCACGGCGTGAGTGGCACTACTATTAGGAATGCCTCCCACAAACATATAACTGTCTCCGATAGTTTTGAGTTTCTCCAATTTGTATCGATCCATCAGACTATCAAAATAGGAAAAACATCGATCTAACTCAGCGACCAGTTCACCTGGTCCGAGCGATTCTGAAATTTTAGTAAAGCCCTCGAAATCGGTAAAACAAACCGTTGCAGAAGGAAAATGTCTGGGTTTACTGATCCCTTTCTCCTTCAGTTCATCAGCTACTTCTCTGGGCAAAATATTAAGAAGAAGTTTCTCTGACTGAGCATGTTCCTTGGACAGTTTGTCCTCGGCGGTATTGACCGCCTTTACGAACTGATAAATGATGAAAACCAAAACTATCGTCATAAGAGTAAGTGGGGGCATCAAATAATCTGCTGGCACAACCCATCTAGGAGGACCGAAGATTGCCGAGCCGCCGAATACTCTATAATAATACTGAGTGGTCAGGAAGAGAATTACTGGAATAATCACAAGACTCCAAAGGGTTTTCGCCTGAGAGCGCGGGATCATCAGAAATGGCAAAATAGAAGAGATCAAAAATCCAAGAGGCGCAGGGTCGTCTGCTTGCGCAAGTGTTAGAACAGCAAATTGATAATTCATCGCCACAAGCGTCATAACCGCTGCGGCCGCGAGACTCCGCTTAGTCAGGAGGTATCGGGCAATCCCCAGAATAATCAGGAAGATGATGGTCATGGAATAGGAATATAGATGCGTTTCGGGAGGTTCAGTAAAATAAATCGGTATCACTAGCAGTGTTGGAATTGCAAACATTATGAACTGTGTAGATCCAGTGATACGCATAGCCCGTGCCTCGTGATCGTTGAGACCTTGTGTAAGTTTGGTTAATTGGACCCAATCTATGAACCTGCGGAAACGTAAAATCATCCGGCAAGAGAATCATAAAAATTAACCAACGCAAGCTTTCTTTGAGAAAGTTACTCACTTCTACTTCGCATTTTTGCGGGAAAAAATCTCTCTGCGACTTCGCGCCTCTATCTTGCCAAAAACCAATACACCGCCAAACCCAAATAATTCCCCACCGCATAACCGATCAGCCCAGTCAAGATCCCCAGGATCAGCACACCTCTATTCCCAATTGCTGCCGCAACGGAAGGCACAAACGCAGGACCGTAAATACTGGAAACGGAAGTGATGATCCAAGTATCCACAGGGATCCTAAACAAGATCCCGAAAAGTAAATGAAGAAGGATCGCAATCGACATAGTTGCAAGTACGATCAGAAGCACACCGGAAGCTCCTTTAACCAAACTTCCAAAATCCGCTAAAAATCCGATGGCAACCGAGAATATTAGAATAAAATAATATCCCACAGGATAAGTATTCAAACTCCTTACTTTTTTAGAAAATGAGATACCGATTCCCCAGGTAGTGATCCCCAATAGGATCAAAGGGGCAGAAGCAGTTCCTAAAATCACTTGAGAGACCCCGAGAGAAACAGCAAGTCCCAAAACGGATAGAGTAATTCCTATTAACAAGCGAAGAATAGGGTTTTTAGGAGAGGCCTGGATTTCAGGTACAACTCCTTCTTCTTCTCCCCCACTCGCAGCCTCAGGCTTTAGAAAAATAGAATATATTTTTTTGGAAAAGCTAAGAAGGAATAAAAGATATATTCCTCCAATCAAAAGATCCACTGTATTTACGAGTGCAATTGTTGCTTTTCCTGTATCCAGCGCCAAACCGATCGCATTCGAATTCGGAGTTCCTCCCGTATATAAACCTGCGAGCATTCCGCCTATTTTAGAAGATTCAGGATGCAAAGAGCTTAAGAAAAATCCTACGGAAACGGAAGAGATAGCGACAGCAATACAGGAAAGGAAGAAGGAGAATAATGCAAGTCTTGCCTCTTTAATCCCTCTCAGAAAATCGGAAGAAGCAAGTAAGAGTGGGATCGCAATCGGGATTGAAATTTCGGAAATTGTTTCTGCGATCTTCTTAGGTAAAAACTCAGTTGGGATTAAGTTCCCTAATATAATTCCGGAAGCATAGCATAGAACTACAGGACCTAAAAACCCCAGCCACTTATTCTTCTTGGAAAGACTTCCTGCCAACCATGGAAATCCGAGAACAAATCCTAAGAATAAAACGGAGATTATCCAATGGAATATTTCAGACATCTTCTCTCCCGATCTTTTCCAAATGTACTAAGATCTCCAGGACCATCCCAAATCCAAACCTCATAAATAACAGATTTTATTCTGCTATATTGAATTTTGACCAGAATTCAGGCCAATAAACTGGGCCATAGAATCATATTTTGAACTTCTCTAAAAGTCTAAAATTTCCTGCTAAATCGGCGATTTCTGGCGGTTTATCTAGGACAAATCCGAGGTCTGGAGTTCCTACCTGAAAAAATTACCGATTTTTAGCCGACCCTGGTGAAAAAAACTTGTAAGAAATACTTCATATTCAAAGTAATATACTTTAAGAATAAACTATTAATTCCTGAATTAATAGAAGGAAGTATTCAAAATGTTAGAAACATTATTAGCAACCAGCAGCGATATCGTCCCACTGGTCTTAAGATTAACCCTAGGGATCGTAATCTTCCCACATGGCGCTCAAAAATTATTGGGCTGGTTCGGCGGTTACGGCTTCAAAGGAACTTACGGTTATTTTACTCAAACTGCAGGACTTCCAGGGATCATCGCATTCTTAGTTATTATTGGTGAGTCATTCGGTTCAGTAGCGCTAATCCTAGGACTACTAACTCGAGTTTCCGCAATTGGTATCGGTATCATCATGCTTGGAGCAGCCCTACTCGTTCATAGAGAACATGGATTTTTTATAAACTGGTTCGGAGCTCAAAAAGGAGAAGGTTACGAATTCCAAATATTGGCTATCGGACTTGCGATCGCACTCGCAATCGTTGGCGGAGGAGCTTACTCTCTCGACCTAGCTATTCTTTCTTCCATATAATATAGCACTATCTCACGCAGAGTCGCAAAGACGCTGAGTATTTTCTGCAGTAGGAACTCTTACGAGTCAGGTAAAACCTCAACGTTCTCTGCGGCTCCGTGCCTCTGTGTGACAATTTTAATTTTTCAATTTCACACAGAGCCACAAAGACACTGAGCACAACAAGAATCTAATACTTATACGCCTTATCTTCTGCCTGAGCCTTACGTGTAGTAGTCGCAGAAGGATCAATATCCGCCTGAGCCACAGTCACATATGGGCTTCCGGTTCCACCGGAAGAATGTGAATTATAATTAATGTTCCCACCTGGAGCATAACTCAAATCTACCGTATCCGTTCTGAAAGGAGAAGTTAAGGAAAGTTTGTTAAAACTAGTTCCTTCCGTAGAATCAGGATATTCTGCAACAAGAGAAGTCCATTCCACTAAAGAACCATCATAGAATACAGTAGGATATCCTAATATATTCTGAGAAACAAATCCGTTTACCTGAGCTTCAAAGTTTGTTCTACATTGAGAAACGATCGTAGCTCCCGCAGTGTAACCGGCCCCACCTGTTCCGGTATTCGCAAAAATGCCCGCAAGAGTCGCCTTATCCTTAAATCTATAACCGGTCGTAGAAGTATCTAACAGAGACGCCCAAGGAAAAGTTTTTGCTCCTTTGATCCTGGTTTCGAATAGAACATATTTTTTCGGAGTTCCACTTGTGCCGGCAGCAGGTGCACCGGAATCATTCCATGCAGTTGTGATATGATTCGCTCCAGAGTTCGTAATTCCAACTGTTTGATCAAACTGGTTCGTAGGTCTTGCATCCACAATGATCTGAGTCCCGGTAAGTCCACTGATAGAAGCACTTCCATTATTCTTAGCGATCTTAATGATATCTTCTAAGGTAAGAGTGATGATCGTATTATCCACGCGAAGTTGTTTAACACTAAAGTTTCCATTTGCATTCGGAGCAATATCCTTACTCGCAGAAAGATAAGTCGCATTCGTAAAATTAGTCCTGATATCTCCGTTCAAGATCGCGAGATGTTTGATATCCGCTCCCCAATATCTAAGCCAATAAATTCCTCTAGTAATATCTTGGGTTTGGCTTCCGTTCGAATAAGCAGTGCCGTTATTGTTTGCGGATCCTACAGCAAAAACTACCAGGTCCTGATTCAAATTGATCCCGAATACTTTCAACCATTGGTCCACAGTTTGGCCATCCGCTTGGTAACGAACTGAGTTTCTAATAAGCCCTGTGTCTCTTTGCTGGTTAAAACGAAATCCGGCTTGGAAATCGTCCAGATGATACACATAGACCCCGTTCGCATTATCAGACTTGATGTAGGATCTCCCACTTGTATCTCCCGAAAAATTGTTCGCGAGACTACTCTGCAAGATCACAAGTTTACCGCTGATATGAGCCGGCTTTTGGTTTTGCCAATCGCTTACCCAAGATTCCAAACGAGAAGCGGTTACAAGTCCCCACTCGTTATCTTCATAAGAAGCCGCGGACTCATTTGTTAAATCTGCCGCGGAACTGACCGGAATGGAAGAACCGAACCCGGCCAAAACAGCCAAAGCGGAATTGGAGTCAGAACCTCCAGAATCGCAGGAGACAAACGTCCCCAAAGTTAGGCTTACCAGCCCAATATAGATCACCTTCATTTTATATTTCTCCTAACGTGGCAAGCCACGAGTTAATCCTTTCTGCTTAGAATGATCCTAAAGATCAGTCGAAATATACAATATAGCAGAAAATAAGACGCAATAACGAAAAATATATTGAATGAGTTTCTAAAGTATTGTCACAGAAATGTCCAGCTTAGAAAGACCCTCTGCGTCTTCGCGGCTCTGCGTGAGATAAAACCCGCCAGGGATGCGGCGGGTTACGAGCGACCCGTAGGGAGCGAAGTAAGTCCGAGATAGCCGGAGGCGTTCATCGAGGACCACAGCCCGGAGCAAGCCCGGTCTTTGCGAAGCAAAGAGGCGGCCAAAACTTAAACTTGGACCAAGGTTTGTATCAGCATTTCAATTCTCTTGTGGGAACTCCTACCGAAAGGGGATGGACAGGATTCTTCCAGGTAAAATCCTTAGAAAAAGCATTCCAAACTGAACTCACATCCAAAAAAACAAGGTTGATTCATGAAAATTCACGAGTACCAGGCCAAGGAAATCCTGAGACGCCATAACGCCAAAGTTCCTTTCGGCGTAGTAATTGATAAAAAAGAAGACGGTGCAAAAGCACACGAAGAAGTTTCTTCCAAAACGGGAGCATCTGTAGTAGTCGTAAAAGCCCAAATCCACGCCGGTGGTAGAGGAAAAGGCGGCGGAGTTAAAGTTACCAAAACTAAAGAAGACGCGTTAGCAGCCATCGATAAGATCCTAGGCATGCAGCTCATCACTCCTCAAACTGGACCTGAAGGTAAAAAAGTTTTAAAAGTTTATCTTGAGCAAGGGATCAATATCGCGAAGGAATTTTATTTAAGCGTACTATTAGATCGCGCGATCCGCAAAACGATCATCATGGCTTCTACAGAAGGTGGAATGGAGATCGAAGAAGTTGCGGAAACCCATCCTGAAAAAATCCTGAAGATCGCCGTAGATCCAGGTATCGGATTACAACCGAACCAAGCTTCTCAACTTGCTTTTGATCTTGGACTTCCTGCTGAATCCCATAAATCTTTCAAAGCTCTTCTTACTTCCGTTTATAATGCTTATATTAAAGAAGATGCATCCTTATTAGAGATCAATCCTTTGATCCTTACTAAAGAGAACGAGATCATCGCAGGTGACTGTAAGATCGACTTAGATGAGAACGCTTTATATCGCCATCCGGAAAACGCTGCATTCAGAGACATCTCCGAAGAAGATCCTTTAGAAGTCCAAGCAAGCGAATACAATATCAACTATGTTAAGTTAGATGGAAACATCGGCTGTATGGTGAACGGTGCTGGTCTTGCAATGGCAACCATGGACATCGTTAAACTTGCGGGCGCCGAACCTGCAAACTTCCTAGACGTGGGCGGTGGGGCTAACGTTACCACTGTTACCAACGGATTTAAACTTATCCTGGGAGATCCGAACGTTAAAGGGATCTTCATCAATATCTTCGGAGGGATCGTTCGTTGCGACCGAGTTGCTCTGGGGATCATCGAAGCTGCTAAAGCTGTGAACATTAATGTTCCATTAGTAGTTCGTTTAAAAGGAACCAACGCGGAAGAAGGTAAAAAAATCCTGAACGAATCCGGTCTGAACATCATCGGAGAAGAGGATCTTCGCACCGCGGCTAAAAAAGTGGCAGATGCCATTAAATAAATAACATAAGGTTAACTTAATATAACATGGCAGTATTAGTAGATAGCAATACAAGAGTTGTAGTTCAAGGGATTACCGGCAAAGAAGGTTCTTTCCACGCGACTCAAATGATAGAATACGGAACTAGCGTTGTAGGAGGAGTAACTCCAGGCAAAGGCGGACAAACAGTAGAACTCGCTAGCAAAAACGTTCCAGTATTCAATAGCTTAAAAGACGCGATCGTTAAAGAAGGAGCAAATGCTTCCATCATTTTCGTTCCGCCTCCATTCGCAGCTGATGCGATCTTAGAAGGTATCTTCAATGAAATCCCTCTTGTGGTTTGTATCACCGAAGGAATTCCAACACACGATATGCTCAAGGTTTATAGTGCACTTCGTAATTCCAAAACCAGACTGGTTGGACCGAACTGCCCTGGTGTGATCTCCCCTAAATACAAAGTTAAAATGGGGATCATGCCCGGTTTTATCCACCAAGCAGGAAACGTAGGGATCGTTTCTCGTTCCGGGACCTTAACTTACGAATCGGTTGCGCAGCTAACCCAACACGGTTTGGGACAATCCACTGTGATCGGTATCGGTGGGGACCCGGTTCCAGGAATGAATCACACAGAAGCAGTTAGACTTCTGAATGAAGATCCTGAAACTAAAGGTATCGTAATGATCGGAGAGATCGGCGGAACTTCCGAAGAAGAAGCTGCCGCTTATATCAAGGCTCATGTTAAAAAACCTGTAGTAGGATTTATCGCAGGCCAAACTGCACCTCCTGGAAAAAGGATGGGACATGCCGGCGCGATCATCAGCGGAGGAATGGGAACAGCTTCTTCCAAGATGAAAGCTATGCAGGACGCAGGTATTTCTGTTTGCCAATCTATCGCCGAAGTCGGCGAAAAAATGAAAAAAGCATTAGGTTAATCTAATACTTTATCGGGAGGAAAGGTTATGAAATTAGAAAATGGGAATTTTTGGACCAAAACAATAAGCGGGAAGACAATCTCTGTCTTTCTGGTTTCGAGCCTCATCCTCCTTTCAGGATTTTCCGGAGTATTCTCCCAAGAGAATAAATCCGGAAAGATCATGAAGTTGACTACAGAAGAGACAGTCAAAAGAGCTCTTGATAGTAACTTCAAACTACAAAACCTGAGATACGAATTGGCAAAAACCGATTCAAGCTACTTAAAAGCGGAATCCCAATATTCTTGGAGATTAGTAGCTGACGGAAGTTTCAGACAAACAGTTCTTCCTTTGAACCAGAACAACGTCTTCACCGGAACAAAAACTTCAGATGATACGATCAAAGGGGGGATTGAAAAAACAATCCGTACCACTGGAACCTACTTCAAGTTAGAAGCAGGGAATAGACGATTCGACTCGAACGCTTTCGAGGATAAGAGTAACCCTCTTACTGCAAGTTTCGCGGGACTCGCACTTCCTCCTCTTTATACCGGATTTATCACTGCTACAGTTTCCCAAGACTTATTAAAGAACTCATTCGGTTATAAGGGAAGAAACCAGGAGAAGATCCTGGACAACCAAAAAGAAATGGCGAAAAGCCAGGTCTCTCTTCAGATCTCGGAAGCCATCGTAGGATCTCTTGTCGATTTCTGGGACTATTCGGTTAAATTACAGTCCTTAAAAACATTCCGCAGATTAAAAGAGAACGTAAGCAATATTAGAAATCTAACAGTGCGTAAACAAGGTTTAGGACTTTCGGAAGGATTCGAAGTCAACCAATGGAACGCATTACTCGCGCAGGCAGACAGCCAATTAGAAACTGCAGTCGTTCAAAAAGACGAAGCAAAAAGAAAACTAGCTCGTACTTTAAAATTAGAGAGTGACTCGGATCTTTCAGAAGAAACGGATCTTATGGAAGAAATTCCTGAAAAGCCTGATTATACTAAGGACCTGGAGATCGCTTATAAAAAGAGAGCGGATTATCTAAACGCAGTCAGAGAAAAAGAGATCGCTGAACTAATGTTAAAGAACGCAAAAAGTGATCAGCTTCCTGCTCTTACACTTTCCGGCTCCGCTTCTTCTCAGGCTCAGACAATCACAAGCCCTGATAAAAATTTTACAGACGCAACTGACGGCGTTCAGTCTGCACGTTACAAAGACTTCAACGGAAAAGTAAGTTTCTCTTATCCACTATTCGATAAGGGAGTTGCTGCTGGAAGAAGAGACTCCGAGATCGGAGTTCGCCAGGCTACTCTAAAAGAGAACGAAGTTAAGAATGAAGTGAGAGACGATCTAAGAGGAAGGATCGATTCTTTAGAAGCTAGTTATAAAATTTATAAAAACTCAATAGTGACCGAAAAAGAGACCCAAAACTATTATAACGGAGTGGTTCGAAGCTTCCAACAAGGAAGAGCGGATGCAGTCGCAGTTAAAAATGCTTTGGATACTTTGGTGAGAGACCAGCTCAGCCTTACTCAAGCAAAAGTGAATTTTAATATAGATCTAATGAGATACTATATCGCAAAAAATATGCTTTTGGAAAGATTCGATCTGGATGCTGAAAAGCTGATTCCGCATTTGGATTAATAGGTTTCGTAGTTCTCATTGAAACGCGGATTTTTCCTTTCTATATTCGGGATCTTATTATTCGGGCTGATCGTTTGGCTTACCATTCGTTTTTGGCCCAAACCATCCGACACTATTTACGAATATTATAAAAAGGAAAAATGGGAGAAGGTAATCTCTCTCGTTAAAAAGTCGACCTCTCCTACACCTGAAGATCTTTTTTACGGTTCCCAATCTCTTCTTAGATTGAATGCGGAACTGATCACCAAAGACGCAGAAGACAGATCTAAAATTTCCGCAAGACTCCAAAAAGAGAACGGCATTAGTTCCGGAAAATCTTTAGAATCCAAAGGAGAATTTCCAGTATTCGAAGATCCTTTTATTTTGCAGCTCAGACCGGGCGGATACTGGAGACAAAAAGCGATCCTATCCAGAGCGGAGATCGCAGGAGAATGGGAAGATGATATTCTATTCTTGCGAGATCTAAAAGAACTGATCCGAAGTAATCCGGTCACATTAGGAATTTCTTCTTATTCTTCCGTTCTAAAAAAAGTTTTAAGAAGAGAGACCAAACTTGCAGACGGGGATCAGATTAAACTTTCCGAACTATTAGGGTTTCTTTCCGTTAGAGAAGATTCTACGCTACTCGGCTCCAGATTTAAGAATACTGGAGAGAATACGAATCTCAGGACCGGTCCTGGAACTGAAAACCCTGGTAAGGCTCGTTTGAAAAAAGGACTCTTACTTTACGCATTAGACAAAGACCCTCGTTCCGAGACAGTCCAAGGAAGAAAAGGAAATTGGGTCCAAGTATATATTCCTGAATTACAGATCTCAGGCTGGATCTTCTCCCATTTCTTGGAAGAAGATCCATATCCTTCTGCAAAAGCCGAAGAAACATTTGCAGAATTCTCCCAATCCGAAAAAAGCCAGGCCTGGGACTTTGCATTCTGGACGGAAGATAAGATCCCTCCTGGTTTTCATGGAGAATATATCCCCACTGAAAAGTTAGCCTTGGATGGGGATTACGGGATCGTATTATATAAATCTAAAACTGGAAAATACAAAGAGATCTGCAGGATCGTAGAAGAACCTTTCAGGTCTTTAGAATTTTTAACAGCAAGTTTAAGCGGAGAAGAGCCTGTTCCGATTTTTAAACTGTATTCAGGGAGACCTGGTGAGTGGAAACCTTCTTACCAAATCGACCTTGACAGAGAGAGTATTTCCATCAATAGGAACAAGTATATACTTGGATCAGGCGGAAAGAAAAGATTCCAACTCGGAATTTTTTCAGTAAACGGGACCATATCGGCGTCTCTATTAGTAGGAGAAAAAACCGTATTACAAGGTATCTCTCCTGAAGAAGAGCTAACCTCTACGGAGGGAGTTCTATTCAAACTCTGCCTACAACAAGCGGATAAAAAATCCGATTCGAATGCGGCGGCGTTCCAATTTAAGTTTTTATTTTGATCCTAGGATCGAGCGAGGAAAATCAGTGCCTACTTACGATTATAGATGCAAGGCTTGCGGACAAACTTTCGAACATTTTCAATCCATGAAGGACGACCCGATTACTACCTGTCTTCTATGCGGTAAAACCGGAGAAGTAGATAGATTGATCTCCAGTGCAGGGATCATCTTCAAAGGATCCGGATTTTATGTAACGGATAATAAATCCTCTTCCAAAAGTTCCGAATCCACCGGTTCCTCCGGTTCTTCTTCCAACTAAGTTTGGGACGTTTAGGAATATTAGCGGGAGGAGGAAATCTTCCTCAGATAGGAATGAGAGAGGCTCTGGCTTCCGGAGAAGACCCGTTCTTTCTCTCCATAGCCGAGTCTGATTTTACTCCGGGAAATTATCCGGACAGAGTGATCCCGATACGTATCGTAAAGATCGGCGGTTTATTAAAAGCATGCAAAGCCAATCAGATAGATAGACTTCTTCTATTAGGAAAAGTTAAAAAAGAGATCATCTTTAAAAGCCTGAACTTCGATCTAAAAGCGCTCGCTTTACTTGCAAGAATGGTGAACCGTCACGATTATTCTATCTTCAAAACGGTAGCGGAAGATTTCGAAAAACAAGGAATTCATATCATTTCCCAAAAAACCTATCTGAGATCTCTACTACTTCCGGAAGGACGTTATACTAAAAGAGCCTTGGACAAAAAACAGATAGAGGACGTGATCTTCGGAATGGAATATGCGGAGAAGATCGCCCACCTGGATATAGGCCAAGCAGTAGTAGTAGTAGATAAATCGGTATTAGCGGTAGAAGCAGTAGAAGGAACGGACCAGGCCATTAAAAGAGGCGGAAGTTTTGCCAAAAAAAGAAAGGCAGTAGTCTGCAAAAGTTCCAAACCAAGCCAAGACCCAAGATTCGACCTGCCTACAGTCGGAATAGAAACCTTAAAAGTAATGAGCGAAAATAACTGCGATATACTCGCCGTTCGAGAAGGAGAGACAATAATTGTAAATCCTTCCGAATTTATTAACCTTGCAGAAAAATTGAAAATCCATATCTTGAGCATCGGCCGTGGCAACGTCTCGAAAATTAACTCTACCCAAAAAAAGCTCCCTAAAGCCTAAGAAGGCCGGAGACAAAATCAGGACGGAAAATATTTCCGCCCCCTCTTCTCCCGTATTTATGATATTAGCCGGAGAACATTCCGGCGATCTACTAGGCGCAGAAGTATTAAAAGAACTTAAAAAACATGATCCGGACCTAACATTTTTCGGAATAGGCGGCCCAAGAATGTTGGAAGAAGGTTTTGATTCCATCGAAAACATGGAAGAACTTTCCGTAATCGGTTTCACTGCAGTCTTATTCAAATACAAATTCCTAAAAGCACTCATGGATCGATTGGTAGAAGAAGCCGTGGCGCGTTCTTGCACACATGCCATCCTAGTAGATTATCCCGGTTTCAATCTAAGGCTTGCAGCCAGACTCAAAGAATTAGGGATCAAAGTGATCTTCTATGTTTCTCCTCAACTTTGGGCCTGGAATTTCGGAAGGATCTATAAGATCAAAGAAACTATAGATCTGATGTTAGTATTATTTCCATTTGAGAAGAAGATTTATGACGATTACGGAGTTCGATCCGTATTTGTAGGACATCCAATCGCTCAAAGGATTAAGGAGAAGATCCGAAAAGAATCCCCTATTCCCGTGGATGAAAAACAACTGGCTCACTTGCAGACAATCACTCTTATGCCAGGCTCCCGCTCAGGTGAAATACATAGAATGTTGGATACTTTACTCCGATCCGCTTCACTCATTCACCAGGAAGCCGAAGCAGAAAAAAAACATGTGCGCTTCCTGATCCCAAACATCAACCTAAAAGAAGAAGAGTTCATCCAAACTAAAATTAAAGAAACGGAAGAATCCAACCCTGGTATCAAGATAGAATATTTATTCGATCGTTCTTTAAGATGTATAGAAGCTTCCGATATCGTTTTAGTCACTTCCGGAACTGCTACATTAGAAGTTGTATATTTCGAAAAACCGATGGTGATCCTCTACAAGGTCAGCTTACTCAGTTATTTTATCTCTGCACTTCTAATCCGCACACCTTTTATAGGACTCGTCAATATCCTAAGCGGAAGAGAAACGGTGAAGGAACTCATCCAAGCAGAATGTACTCCGGAAGAAACCGTAAGAGAAACGATGGCTATCCTGAAAAATAAAAAGTACAGGAACCAAATGATAGAAGAGATCCGGTCTGTAAAAGAGTCTCTGGGCGAAGAGCATAGTTCTAAAAACGCAAGCAGGGCGATTTTACAGTTTTTGAAAGAGAAACCTGCTAGCGTGTAGGAATTCCTACTCCTTCACACAACCGGCGCTATTCTCTTTGATCTTAAACGCAAATGCGGAGATCGGAACCGCAGAATTAGATTCACTGGAAAGTGAATAAGTATTCCCGGTTACAAAATATTTCACTGAATCAGAATCAATATAAGAATTCGCAGTGGCACTTACGTTTCCACCTTTCCAATAAACATTTCTTTTGGGCGGAGTTCCCGGATTCCAATAATCAAATCCCATCTCGAATTTAGCAGGCACCGGAACAGGAAAATCCCCCTTTCCTTTCCAGATCGTATTCGAAAGTTTCACCTTGTCTATGGTGACATACATTCTATCATGAATGTCTAGGAAATTATTTCCGTTAAATCTGATATTACCGTCCGAATCCAAACTTTCTGGGATCAAATCTCCACCGCAGAAAGAAAAGCTTGGAACTCCCCAGGCCAAATTGATGGTCTCGAAATCTATACCGAAATAAGGATTATCAGTGCCATAGGTAAAATAAGAATTCAATTTAGCGGTTCCGGAACCTGTAATACTTGCATCCAATCTAGATTGAGAAGGTGCAAATTTCAAACCAACATCCAGCTTGCCCATACTAGGAAGACCAAGAGCCCATTTCACTTCCTTAGAAGTTAGTTTGAGACTACCTGTAGGATTTTCTAAAAAATACTTATAGATTGGAGTTCTAGTAAAATTAATTTCAGGGATAAGCTTTTCCATTCTGGTATGGATATCTTCTCTGATCCATTGGCGAACGGATCTATATAAAGGAAAAAAATTAGAAAGAACGATCGAGTCAGTCTCTAACTCCAGATTATATTCTCCCTGCAAAGGAAAGTAGGAGGTCCCATCGCCCTTCACTCCCTTTCTATATCCTGTTTTACCTTTTAGATTTGCCGACCAAGGAAGACCGAATTGTTTTCCTTTGAGTTTAGCTTCTAAAACTCCGGCAGGATTCCAGCCCAGTTCCCCGTCTTTGATCTCCAGATCCAAATAAGGATCCTTCCATACAAAATCTTGGAGAGAAAATTTGGCCTCTGACTTCATCCAGTCTCCGTAATATCCGGTTTCGGCTCCCTTCCAATGCAGGTCCAGACTTCCACCAAGAGTTTTTAGATCGGAAGAAACAGGCAGAAAATTTCGAATATCATCCAAGTCCTGGACGGTAAGGCTCAAATCCCAGGACTTCAGTCCCTTCTCATTTTTAGATTTTAGAAGAGTGAGTTTATCTTCTCCGGAGAAAATCTTATGTTCTTCCGTGAATACATCTCCCTTTTGATCGCGAGTCCATTCATGTTCCAGATCTATATCTTTCCATTCCCAAACTTCGCTCTGTAAAGGAAGTTCCTGTAAAACAATACCTTTTACATTAGAAAATTCTGTTTTACCTTGGACCTTTAGATTAGTCTCATCAGATTCTAAAATAGCATGACCTGAAATTTTTCCCTTCTTAGGATAAAATTGGGAGAATTCCGAGTATAAACCTCCGGAATTTTCTGCTTTTGCATTCTTAAACAGAATTTCCAGATTCATATTCTTACTTCCGATATCAGTGCTGAATTTTCCGCTCACATATCTAAATCCGGGAATTGGAAATAAAGAATCGGAAATTTGAACATTGATCTTAGTATCCTCTTTTCGGATATTAAAATCGATTCCCTTCACATTCTCTAAAAGGACCTTGCCACCCTTATATACGGTAACTGTTGTATCTTCTAATCTGATCTCAGGAATATTGATCTTATGGATATAGGAAAGAATTTCACCGGAGATCTTGTCTTCCAGATCGATACTCAATTGAGCATTGCGCACTCGGATCGCTCGGACCGATGGTTGGCCTTTCCAAAGACCTCTTAATAATAATTCGATTTTATTTGCTTTGAAGATCATTCTCTGAGAAGCAAAGTCCTCATCGCTTGAAATTTTCAGATCTTCTATAAATACATGGTTCGGGAATTCGTATTCTACAACTCCCAGAGTGACTGCCCTGTCCAATTCTTCATTGATGAATCCGCGAGTGAGTTCCTTCACCCCTCGTAAATCCAGAACTCTTCTCACGAAGTACCATTCTGCACTTTCTTTCGCCGCAGCAAGAAGAAGGAAGATCACTATTAGTGCAATGGAGATCTTTCTAAAGGAGGGTTTTTCAGTGATTGTTTGTATCTTTTGAAAAGAAGAAGATACGAATCGATGCAGTTTAGTAGGGACAGCGACCCTGAATGTGACGCTGTCTTTCTTAATGAATGGATTTTTCGGGATTAAAATTTTGAGGTGAATTACCGTTGGAGAACCTGGCTGATTTTCTCCGAGGTTTCCTTCAGTACTAGGCTTTCCGGAAATTTCTGTAATCCCTCTTCCAGAACCAACTGACATCTTTTGTATTCCTTAATTCTGTAGAAGCTGACTACTACGGTCTCATAGTAGAATAGATCTTTTTCGAAGTTTTTCTCTCTGGAAGCTCTGCCTAAAATCCCAAGAGCCTGGCCGTATTTCTCATCTTCGAAATACGCTTTTGCCCACATTTTTTTACGGGTAACGGACTCAAAATCGCGATCTACATTGTCCGACTTACGGAAATGAACGATAGCATTATCATAGTCGTTGATCCCAAGGTAAGCAGAACCTAAATAATGGTCCAAATGTTGAAGATTACGACCGTCTTTGGAATTTTGCACTTCTCTCAGTACGAGGGAAGCTTCTTTGAAAGATTCGATTTTTAGTAAAAGTTTGGATTTTTGGAGGAGTAGCTCGGAACGTCTTTTGTCTTCAGGGTGTAGATCGCTAAGTTGCTGGTCTATTCCCTTGATTTCCGCTCGGACCTGAGTCTCTAAATTGGCGGAAACCGCCCCTTCTTTTTGTGTACTTGCACAGTAGAGGAGGAATTGAGCTCCGATAAACAATATTGTCAGATATTTACTCATTTTCTCATCCGATTTTCAATTTTTCGAGTTCTTGCAGGAAATCACTAGTCTCCTGTTGTCTGGTTTCCTCGTTAGAAAGCCAGTCCAAAGTCTCCGGATCTATCTCCTTCAAGAAGCGAGAAGGCTCGGAGGCCAATTGCTCCCCAAATTTGCGGCGATTAGCGGCACCTGTCAAGCATAAATGCCTCTTCGCCCGAGTCATCGCTACATACATCAAACGGCGCTCTTCGTCCACAGATTGGTCTTCTACAGTGGCTCTTCCGGAAGGTAAAATCCCCTCTTCCAGTCCTACGACATAAACAGACTCGAATTCCAATCCTTTGGATTGATGAATGGTGAGTAACTGTACTCGATTATCTTCCTTCTCGTCGTTCGGCTCATCTTCCATCAACATCGCCAAACGGTTGATAAAGTCGAATAAAGTGGGCTTTTCACCTGAGTCATTATTCTCTTCGAAGAATGCCAACATGTTCACAAGCTCGGACATATTATAGATCCGGGCCTTTGCAACCTTCTCCTCTTTCTCTTCCAGCACGATCTCTTTTTCCAGGCCCAGATCTGCGATTAACTCTCGTAATGCGAAGAATAGTCTTGGAGAAGAAGAGAACTTTTTCTTAGCCTTTTCGATCAGATTTACGAAATTATAGATCTCGGAAGAAATTTTGCGGTTCAAATCCGGGATAAAATCAGGGGATTCGCAGACCCTGAATAATGTCTCATAAAGAGATTCCTTATTTTGGGCCGCTTTTTCATGCACGAGAGAGATGGAACCTGCACCGATCCCTCGTTTCGGATAATTAATAATTCTTAATAAAGACGCGTCGTCCTTTTGGTTAGCAATCAAACGGATATAGGAGATCAGATCTCTGACCTCCTTACGATCGAAGAAATTATAACCGCCCACTACCTTATAAGGCATTTCCCTGGCTCTGAATGCTTCCTCAAAAGGTCTGGATTGGAAATTGGTACGGAATAGGATCGCAATCTGGCTCCCCTTTCTCGCCTGCTTGATGATCTCTTCTCGGATACTATCAGCTACCCATTCCGCTTCGTCTTTTTCGTCACTTCTTTCCACATACTTCACTTTGAGTGCGCCGGGCACCTTGGAGAAAAGTTCCTTGGATCTTCTGGAAAGATTATGACGAATGAGAGAGTTCGCAGCGGAGACTATGATGTCTGTGGATCTATAATTCTCTAAGAGACGGATGACGTTTGCACCCTTAAAATCATTTTCGAATCCAAGGATCAAACTTACATCAGAACCTCTGAATGCGTAGATGGACTGGTCATCGTCACCCACCACACATAGATTGTCTGATTCTCCCATAAGAGCTCTTAAAAATTCGTATTGGATCGGGTTCGTATCTTGGAACTCATCCACCATGAAATATTGGAACTTTTTATGGTATTCATCTCTAACTTCTTCGAATTGTCTCAAAAGTTTAGAAGGTAGAAGGATTAGATCATCAAAGTCTATAGAGTTCTGTTCTTTTAAGGTATCTTGGTATTGTTGGAAAAGAGAAGCAGCCAAAAGATCTCCCTCATTCATAGAGGTTCTCATATCCGCTAAATAATCCTCTCCTGAGTTTTTGATCCTGGAAATTTTAGAAAGAACTTCCATGATCTGAGGACGTTTAGGCTCCAGTTTTTGGGCCACAAGCATCCCGGTTACAAGACCTTCTTGGTCTGCTTGGTTCAGAAGAAGGAAGGGTTGTTTATATTCCAACTTCTCAATATGTTTTTTTAATATTCCGAGTCCAAGAGAATGGAATGTAGAAAGAGTGATCCCTTTTAATAAATTTCGTGGGATCAGTTTGCGAACCCTTTCTCCCATTTCTTTTGCACTTTTATTCGTAAAGGACAATGCAACGATCTTTCCGGCAGGAATATGATGGTCCTGGATCATATGAGCAATACGATTCGAGATCACTCTTGTTTTTCCGGAACCTGCGCCTGCAAAAATCAATAGAGGGCCATGAATGGTTTGGACTGCGCGGGCCTGCTCCGGAGACAAACTTAGGAAAATAGCAGCGGAGTCCCGAGGCTCCTTTGGTCTTTCTTCTTTTTTTCTTTTGGGAGCAGAAGGTTTTTCTTCAGAAGAAGGTTCGGTTTCTGGGGAAGTTTCAGACTGATCTGGAGCCACTACCATTGTCTCTTGGTCGGGAATATCCGCAATTTCGGTTGATGATTCCGCTGGAGCAGAAACGAACTCCGGAGTTTCATTTTCCGAGAAATCATCTTCTTCATAAAAAGAAGAGCCATAGGATTCCTCTTGTACTTCTTCTTGGGTAGAAGAAGCGGTAGTTCCTACCATTAACGGACCTTCTGCAAAGCTGAGTAATGGCAGA
Source organism: Leptospira dzoumogneensis (assembly GCF_004770895.1). Taxonomy (NCBI): domain Bacteria; kingdom Pseudomonadati; phylum Spirochaetota; class Leptospiria; order Leptospirales; family Leptospiraceae; genus Leptospira; species Leptospira dzoumogneensis. The sequence continues at coordinate 102,482 of NZ_RQHS01000022.1, forward strand.
TCTTGTGCAGATTCCTCCGGCTTTTGTTCCGGAATTTCCAGATGGGAAAACAGATCCAGACTTTGATTTGTATCTTCTTTCATCAGATTTTATGAGGGCAAAATAATCTCAGGATCCGAAAAATCCGGTTTTTCGAACCCCAGGTATAAGCGACATAATCCTGATTTTTCTCTTCTTGTCAACCGCGTACAGGCAAAGGTTTGCGAATCTGAAAGGATTTCAAAAAACTGGAAGAAACGGCAGATATGCAAGAATTCCGCCCAGATAATTACCTCCCCGATTCCAATCTTTGGGAACAAGGTGAAAAAACTTCCTCATTTAAAACTCCAATTTTCGAGTTAGTCTCCATTCCGAAAGTTTCTCCGGACAAAACGATCTCAGGCAATTTTTTCAAAGTAGAATCCAAGGATTGGGTGAATGTAATCGCTCTCACTCCAGACGAAAATGTAATACTGATAGATCAATACAGACATGGCTTACATTCTTATTGTCTGGAAATCCCCGGCGGAATTGCGGAAAAAAACTCCATCTTAGAATCCGCACAAGCGGAACTGAGAGAAGAGACAGGTTTTGTCTCGGACGATTGGGAATATTTAGGAAAGGTTTCCGCAAATCCTGCTTTCATGAGTAATTGGTGTCATACTTATATCGCCAGAAATGTCTATCTTCATCCGGGTGGACAGGAACTGGATGAAAGCGAACAAATAGAAGTGTATCAATATCCATTAAACAAGATCCCCGAAATTTTAGAGAAAAATATCCTACACCACGCAATGGTAGTGGCTGCATTCGGATTATTCTTTTTAAAATACGGAGAGAAGAAGAAGTAGAACTATCCCATGATAAAATCCGCAAACGCGAGCCCATTCGTATCTTTACAAGTTCCCGAATTCAGGAACTTCTTGGCCGGAAAATTTTTGGTCACTCTTTCATTCGTTATGCAATCCACTGTGGTCTTCTGGCAGATTGACAATATCACTCACGACGCATTTTTTGTGGGTCTGATCGGATTTGCAGAGCTTGTGCCTAACGTGGCAGTTTCTCTTTTTTCAGGATTGGTCGTGGATAGTTTTCCAAGGAAGAAGATCATTTATCTTTCCTTAACCGGTCTGACTTTTAGCTCCTTCTTACTTTTATTATTCACTCTTCCCGGTTTCGAATGGGTGATCGAAAAATATTGGGTCTATCCTATCTATTCAGTGATCTTCTTCTCCGGAATTTGTAGAGGATTTTTATCTCCCAGTATCGCGGCTTTCCAAACCCAGTTGGTCTCTAAGGAAATTTTTCCGAACGCAGCTACTTGGAGTGGTGTTGCATGGCAGGGTTCCGCTGTTTTAGGTCCAATGCTTGGCGGACTTCTGACTGGATTTAACGGAGTACAGACGGCATATCTTGCGGACTTCTGCATCATGGTATTCTCCTTATTTTTATTACTACTTGTTCCTTCTAAACCTGTTCCTGAAAAACAAGGAGAGAAGGAATCCATCTGGAAAAGTTTGGGAACCGGTTGGAAGTTTGTGTTCGGCCACCAATTGATCTTAGGTGCGATCAGTCTGGATCTATTTGCAGTATTATTCGGCGGAGCAGTTGCACTGATCCCTACATTCTCCAGAGAAGTTTTAGGAATGGGTCCTGAATATTACGGAATTTTAAGATCTGCTCCTGCGATCGGAGCAGTGTTATGTGCATTGTTTATCGCAGTCAGACCTCCTAAAACAAATTCAGGGATCATTTTATTAAGTAGTGTATTCGGATTCGGGCTTTGTATGATCGTATTCGCACTTTCCAGAAACTTCTACTTATCTTGTGCGGCATTGGTCGTAAGCGGTTCCTTTGATATGGTAAGCGTTGTGATCCGTCATACAATCGTGCAGATGTATACTCCTGAACATATGAGAGGAAGGGTCTCCGCAGTGAATAATATATTCATAGGCTCTTCTAACGAGTTAGGAGCATTTGAATCGGGAGCGACCGCAAAAGCATTTGGATTAGTTCCTTCCGTGGTTATTGGAGGAACGCTTACTCTCCTAACCGTAGGGATTGTTACCGCGATCGCACCTCGTCTTAGAAAAATGGATCTAAAGGATATAACGGTTTAATATGGACAATATTCTTACCCAACAAGAAGCAATGCTCCGCTCCGGGCAGATCTCGGAAGTGGACTATACCTTAAAATTAAAACTGGAAAAGGGATCCCAAGAATACGAGGGAGAAACCACAGTCAGATTCGTATACAGCGGCGGCAAAAAAGGAAAACTCAAAGTAGATTTTGTTTCTAAAAAAATTGAGATCCTTTGGATCAACGGAAAAGAAGAAACAAATTACGAAAAGAAAGAATCCGCGCTCTTCCTATCCGGAGAATTATTAGCGGAAGGAAAAAACGAACTCAAAGTAAAATATAAAAACGCATTCGATCATAGCGGATCCGGTTTTCATAAATTTACGGATCCTTCCGACAAAGCGGAATATATGCATACGGATTTCGAACCGTTCGAAGCTCATAGATTATTTCCTTCTTTTGACCAGCCGGATCTAAAAGCGACTTACGAGTTGGAGATTACCGGACCTTCCGAATGGACATATATTCATAATACTGTCCCAAAATCGGAAGAGACCCAGGGAAATTATAAAAACATAAAATTCAATAAAACTAAAAAATTCTCCACTTACTTATTCTCTCTGATCGTAGGACCTTATGCGGTTTGGGAAGATAAGGCAGGAGAAATTCCTCTTAGGATATTCTGCAGAAAATCTCTCTCCAAATATATGGACGCGGAGAATTTATTTGCGATCACCAAAGAAGCATTCGGCTTCCTCCAGGAATATTTCGGAGTTCCATATCCTTACGGAAAATACGACCAGATATTCGTGCCTGAATTCAATATGGGAGCCATGGAAAATGTGGGAGCAGTCACATTCTCCGAAAGTTATATTTTCCGCGGACCACGGATCTATTCTGAATATTTAAACAGAGCGAACACAGTGTATCATGAAATGGTACATATGTGGTTCGGAAATCTGGTCACAATGAAATGGTGGAACGATCTCTGGCTGAACGAAAGTTTTGCGGATTATCTCTCTTATTATTCCATGTCTAACGGAAAAATTTTCCCGGACGCATTAGAACATTTTTATGTAAGAGAAGAATGGGCATATAGAGAGGACCAACTCTCCACCACCCACCCTATCGCAGGAAAAGCGGAAAACACACTCGAAGCGATCAGCAATTTCGACGGGATCTCTTATTCAAAAGGTGCCTCCGTTCTTCGCCAATTGATGTATTACGTGGGCGAAGAAAAATTCAGAGATGCGATGAGGCTTTATTTCAAAAGACATGCGGAGAAGAACACGGTACTCAACGATTTTCTTTCTTGTATGTCCGAAACCAGCGGGATCGATATCAGAGGTTGGAGTAAAGAATGGTTAGAAACAACAGGAGTTAATACTCTAAGCCCTGTCCGACAAAACGGAAGATTATTTTTACACCAAGGACCTTCCGCAACGAACGGACTTCTGCGCACACATGCACTCCAAGCCTCCTTATTCAGAGAAAAGAACGGCAAGCTGGAAGAAGTTTGGAAAAAAAGAATACTCGTAAAAGGAAAAGAAACCCTATTAGAAGAGAATTATTCCGGAGAAGCGGACCTTCTACTCTTAAACACGGAAGACTTTGCTTACGCCAAAACATATCTAAGCAAAGAATCGCTTCCTATCTTAAAAAGAAGTCTTCACACTCTAAAGGATCGTTTTTCCAGAAGAGTTGTATGGGGAAGTTTATGGCAGATGGTAAGAGATGCGGAACTTTCTCCGAAAGAATTTTTGGAACTTGCATTGGACCAAGGTTTGAAAGAACCGGATCTTTCCGTTAGAAACAGCCATATACTTACCAAAGCACTGACGGTAATCGACAATTATATTCCGGAAGCCGAAAAGAGAACCTGGTCCGACAAACTAAATAGCATCGCCAAGGAAAGATCACTCTTAGCACAAAATCCGGAACAAGAACAGATCTTATGGTTTAGAATATTAGAAAATACTTCTAAATCACCGGAACAACTTTCCTATCTGAAAGAATTATTGGACCAGAAAAAAAGTATTCCTGGGATCGCAATGGACCAAGAAAGACGTTGGGTCATTCTTTCCAGACTAAGTGCTTATGGAGATCCAGAATCTTCCAAAAGGATCGAAGAAGAAACCTCCAAAGACAATACGGATCTAGGAGCCAAAAAAGCATTCTTAGCAAAAGTTTCCTTCCCGGATCCTAAAACCAAAAAAGAATCCTGGGAAAGATTCCTCCAACCTAAAGAAGGAGATTCTACTGATTTTTTAAGATATGGAATGAGAGGATTTCAATGGAACCACCAAAAGCAGCTATTGGTTTCGTATACGGATTCTTATTTTAATTCGGTGATCTCAGTATATGAAACAAGAGATCCACATTTTGCATCCGCATTCGGTCATATGATGTTCCCTTCATTCGAACCGGATCCGAATCTATTAAAAAGGACCCAAGAGTTTCTGGACCAAAATAAAAAACTTCCGGAACTATTGAGGAAGGATCTACAACAGCAAAGAGACGATATGCAGAGAACCCTGAAAGTTTTAGAAAAATACAAAAACTAAAAGGCCATTTTAGTTCTCTGAGAAAAAAGAAGAGTTAGAGGGCAGCCTCTAACTCTTTACCAAAAAGATCTATTTTTTAGACAGGATTATGCGGTAGCAGGTTCCCTTTTTCCTCCGGAGCTTACCGAAGATTCTCCATGTTGGCTCTTCCATTCTTCCAATTTTTTATCCATCACTTTGAACCAAAGTGGAGGAAATAAAGCCAGAAGTATCATCAATTCATAACCGTATGGAAGTTGAGGACTTTCTTCGAAATGACGCAGAGATTGGTATCTTCTACCTGCGTTCGCATGATGATCCGAATGTCTTTGTAATTGGAACAAAAACGCATTAGACAGACTGAAGTTTTGGTTCCAAGAATGTATCGGAAGAACCTTCTCGAATTTTCCGGGAGCAATTTCTTTTCGAGCCAAACCGTAATGTTCAATATAATTCACAAGCTCCAAAAGAGAGAATGCGATCCAACTTTGAACGAAGAAGAATGCAGGCACCTGCCAGTTCAAGTTCCCTGTGATCGCGTAAAAAATCCCGGTCACAGCAGAGATAAACAAAACCGGAATGATCATAGATGTGATCATCTCATTATCCAAGGTCCATGCGGACTTGCCTAGTTTACCCAATCTTTTTTTCTCCAAATTCCAAGCGCTTGTTAAACTGCCCACGACAGTTCTTGGATAAAAAGCGAAGAAGGACTCCCCCTTTCTGCTGGAAGCAGGATCTTCATGAGTGGAAACATTCACATGATGACCTCGGTTATGCTCAATAAAAAAGTGCATATAACATACTGTCATCAGAATGAACTTAGAATACCATTGTTCAATTTTAGTGTTCTTATGCCCAAGCTCATGTGCTACAGTGATCCCGATCCCACCTGTATTCACACCGATGGCTAAAACAAAAGCTCCCCACTCCAATGTGGAAAGAGTTTTGGTTTGGATCTCCCACAATGCCCAAATCACCAATACGAATTGGATCCATGCCCAGCCATAAGTCAGGAATCTAAAATAGAATTCCTTTTGGAGCTCAGGCACTTCTTCTTCTTTAGGATTACTCGCATCCGGGCCGATCCAAAGGTCCATGATCGGAAGAATTCCGAATACCACTGCCAAAGTTAAAAAATTAAAACCGCCACCCAAATAGTATCCTGCCACGGCCAAGCACGGGATCAGGTACGCGATCAAGAAGGATAATCTTTTCCCTACACTCATCTCTCTCTCCTATCCCGCATTTCCTCGGGAAAATCAATCGATTTAATTTATTTCGAACGTTTGGTATTATAACATAAACCCAATCCCGGGCAAGAAAAAAAATCTCCAAAACTGTATTTTTTCTAACAATTGTTTTAAAATAGACCAGATCGGCGATGTAGGAACTCCTAAATATAAAAATAAATTATCAACTAAACACTTCGATCTAGGCCTTTGATTTTTTGTCCTTGTTTCGGAAGTCCCCTTCAAAAGCATGGTTTATAAGAAGAAAACAATCCCTCCTAAGACGAAAAATACAACATCCAAGCAAAAACGTATAACGTTCCAATCAGAAGGAAACTTTGATGAGTCTTAACGGATTAAATTTCTATTCCTATCTTAGCAAGATCCGAATTCTTAAAACCTATTCCAGCAAAATTATGCTGGTCGCGTTTCTCGGGACCCATGTCCCACTGATCACACTTCTTTTATTTTTCGTAATTTCCACGGTACAAGATATACAAACCGCTCTTAAAATTTTAGGGATTGCACTTGCGGCGACTCTTGCAGGAACTGCTGCCACACTTCTCGCATTACATAAACTTTTAACTCCGGTTGTGCTCACTTCCAAATCTCTAAACAGATATTTGAGCGAAAGAGAGATCCCAAATCTGCCCACAGTATTCCGAGATGAAGCGGGCTCTTTAATGGCGGACACTGTCACCACTGTGCGCAAGCTGGATGAACTAATCCATTATATGGCAAACTATGATGGGCTTTCCGGATTACCGAATCGGGATCTATTCTTAGAAAGATTGAGCAATTCTCTTCACGAACTTTCCATGAGAGAAGAAATATTAAGTTTTCCTATTCTTTCATTGGAAGCGACCCACTTAAAGCATATCCGATCCAATTTCGGCGTACATATGGGAGATCTTTACCTAAGATCATTGGTGCAAAAATTGGAAACAATGCTTGGGCCTGAAACCGTTCTTGCAAGAACTGGAGATGGAGAATTCTCCTTCTTCCCATTACCGTCTTCTTCTCAAATATTGGAAACCGATTCCGAGATATGGGCAGTAAAGATCCAGAACATCGTATCTTCTCCTTTAAACGTAGTAGACCAACAGATCTCTTCCGAGATCCAAATTGGAATATCAGTTTTTCCTTATGATGGAAAATCCTCCGACCAGCTTTTATGGAAATCGGAAACCGCATTAAATCAGGCGAAACTTTCAGGAACTTCTAAGATCCAAACCTATTCTTCCGAATGGAAAGAAAGAATGAAGGAGAAATACCTTCTTGAAAAAGACCTAAAACTTGCGATCTCTAAAAACCAATTATTCATTCAATACCAGCCTAGAATTGAAGTCCAAACAGGCAAAAAGATCTCCGCTGAAGCTTTACTCAGATGGGATCATCCTGAATACGGAGTTATCTCCCCTACAATCTTCATACCAATCGCAGAAGAAAGCGGGATCATTGGAGAGATGGGAGAATGGGTTCTTTCCAAATCGATGGAAGACCTGGGAAACTGGAAAAAGAAAGGACTTCCTCCCATCCGAATCTCGGTAAACTTATCCGCAAAACAATTGGAAGATAAAAATATCGCTAAGAAAGTTTTAGATATCTTAGAGAAAAATCAACTAAGCGTAGAAGATTTAGAACTGGAGATCACCGAATCCAGCCTGATCACCAATATACAATCCGCTTTAGAAATCTTGGGAGAGCTGCATTCCTGGGGGATTTCACTCGCTTTGGACGATTTCGGAACAGGGTATTCCAGCCTTTCTTATTTAAGTAAGCTCCCTCTCAAAACACTCAAAGTGGACCAATCCTTTGTACGTAAGATCCTAACGGATCCGAATTCATTAGCGATATCCAAAACGATCGTTGCCTTAGGAAAAAGTTTAGGACTACGTATCACCGCGGAAGGTGTGGAAACGGAAGCACAAATGAGAAAGATCAAAGATCTAGGCTGCGACGAAGCTCAGGGATATTTCTTAAGTAAACCGATCCTTTTAGAAGAATTAGAAAATTTCGTCCAAACCTAAAACACCTGCCCGCAACTTTGGGACTAGTCCGAATCGATTAGTCGCTATTCTTTCCGACATTTCCCTTTATTACATTTAATCTGTTTGTAACAGTTCTCACCTTAATCGAATTGCACGAGTATCCATACTTTCCATAAGGAGGATACAGTGAATCGGAAGTATTACATTATGATTACGAGAACTATTATTACAATTTCAATTTTTCTAATATGTTTGGGAACTCTTTCCGCAGACACAGTCACCAATACTAAAACTAAAGAAGTGATTGAGAACGTAAAAACTACTCAGACAGAACAGGGTGTGATCGTTGAGTTCGAAGACGGCTCCCGTAGAGGTTTTGACAGAACGTCCGTTACTGTAGAAGCCAAGCCTGTTGAATGGAAACAAAAGGATCAGGAGAATTATCCTGATAAAGAAAGATACACCGATTATGCCATTTTTGGCGGGATCTTCTTAATAATACTACTTTTACCCTAAAGAACCAAAACCTTAACAAGTACGTAATCAAGTCGTAAAGTAATTTATCTAACATAATCCACGAGGTCGATCGGATTTCGGCCTCTTTCAGAATGAATAGGAGAAATTCGATCCATGAAATCGTTAAATAAAAAAGTCTCGAAAGCAGTAAGCGCTCTTGCAGTTGCTATTGCTATCGTAGGCTGTGATTCCGGCGGGGGAAGCAATCTTGCTGGTCTTGCGCTTGCCGGTTTAGGTGGCAGCACAACTTATGCAAGAGCTTCTATCGCAGCAAAAGTTAGAAAAGGAAATTTAGGATCCGATGTTGCACTTTCCACAGGAACTGCAGCATCCGGCACGGTTCCTGAAACTCGTAGAGAAGTTGTTCTAGTAAAATCAGGTGGAACCCAAGACTTTACTACCACTGCATCAGGTGCAGGAGCTTCTGCTCCAGCTGATAACGGTGATTTTGGTTTTGTGGTAAATGTTCCATCAGCTGATGCAAAATTAACCGCAACCGTGTATACTCTACGCGAACTTACTTGTGAAGAATTAGATAAATCCAGAACAGGAACCGGCGCAGGCGCTTGGGCAAGTGATCCAACTGGAGGTCGCTGCGGGTTGTATGATAGTGGAGTTGCAGCTTCAACTACTAGAATTGCTGAGTACAATGCGATTTTAGATAACCCTAACAACTATACTGTTGCACTTGGAACTTTTGATTTTGAATTTAATATCGATCCTTCCGATCCAAATGCTACAGGAACTGTCACCATTACAAATGAATCAGGAGTTCATATAGTTGCAGCAAATGGTCAAACTTCTGTTCCATTCGCACTTGTAACAGTAACTGGAGTATATTCCAACCCAAATCAGACAGTTGGAGAGGCTCTTTGTGATTCGATTGGAAATCCTACAATCATCCAAGGGAACATCAACAGCGATATTATCTTAGGTAAATTTACTCTCCTAAGAGGAACTGTGTTTGTAAATAACGCGAAAATGACTGTTCCAAAAGGTTCCGTAATCTACGGAGAAAGAGGATCTTCTCTATTCTTCAAAGGTGGAACATTAGAAACTCAAGGAACTGCAGCTGAGCCGGTATGTTTCACTTCTGCTCAAAGACATGGATCCAGATTCCCTGGAGACTGGGGCGGAATCGTATTCATCGGAAGTGCGAACGCTACTAGAACTTCAACCACAGAAGGAACTACTCCTCAAGTGTATCCTGGTGGAAACTCCATGACTGTAAATCTTAGATATACCATCGTAGAATTTGCAGGAAACGAGGTGGCTCCTGGAGACGAGTTAAATTCACTTTCTCAATACGCAGTTAACACAATCGATTATAAGTTCGTTCAAGCTCACAGAGGATTGGATGACTCCTTCGAATGGTGGGGCGGTGGAAAATCACCAAGCACTCATGACATGAAATTCTTGATCGGTTCAGGATCTATGGATGATGACTTCGATATGGATGAAGGTTTCTCTGGAAACTTAAAATACCTTGTATCCATCAAGTATCCAAAAGCTTGCGGCGGTTCCGCATCTACAGATCCTCACGGATTCGAAATGGACGGAAGACATTCCAGTACCTGTACAAATTCCCAGAACCCTGCAACTACCGATTGTTCTAATCCAACCGTAGCGAACTTTACCACTTTAGGTTTAGGAATCAGCGGCGGCGCAGGAATGAGAGCAAGAGAAGGATTATTGGGAACATTCACTGCAGGTTTAATCTACGGTTTTGCCACTAGAATAAACGCAGGAGAAGCTTCCGGTTTCTCCCCTACCATTTCAGATATCACTGTAATTTCAGATAGTGCTGCAGATTCATTAGCAGCGAGTGCCTCGGGTACCCCTGGTACCGGTGGTATCACTCTCAGTGCAACTGCATCCCTTACTTCTATCCCAGTAACTGATATTGGCTCAGTACAAGATTCAGTCGGATGCGGATTCGGAACTAAACCGGATCTAAGAACGTCTGCTTCTGTATCCAGTGGTAATACTGGTGGAGTGCCTCTGAACTTAAGCGAAACTGTAGATTCAGCAGCTGTTCCAGTAAACTGGCCTGCAGGATGGACCGTTTGGAGAGCTCGCTAAGCTAAGTTTAATACCAACGTGAATTAAAGACCTCCCGGAAACGGGGGGTCTTTTTATACAAATTATATAAAAATAAAATTTCCGGAAAAAATCTAAATGAATCGTATATACAATCTTTTGTTTATAACGTTTTTCTTAATCATAATATCCTATAATTGCAAAAAAGAAAAAACAGAAGGCGATCCAGAATATCAGAAAAAAGTGGAAGAAGCCCGAAATTATCTTAGAGCTCATATCAAAGACAATTACGATATAAGCGAAACGAGTGCTACTAGAGACGATGCAGTTTTAAATTATTTAGAAGCTGTAAACCAAGGAAAAACAGATAAATATATCTGCACCAAACAAGAGTATTTTGATGTGTTCTTACCTAATACTTTAGAAGAAAGCACTCTTACATCCAATATGCCTTTAGAACAAGCTTGGGAAATTACCGAGCTTCGAAGAAAGGTAGCTCTTGAACAACTTCAAGAAGTTTTAAAAAAAGAAAAAAATAAACCGATCAAGATCGAAGCCTTAACCTGGAGAGATCAAATACGCCAGCTTAATGTTTTAAAAGGTCACAGGGTGGGAAATCTAGTTATACGTGTCGGAAATAAATCCGTTACGTTGGAGCAAGTACGATTAGTGATCGAACATAAAGGAAAGTTCAAACTGTGCGTTATTGGAGCTTAATTTATAAAAAAATGAAAGATAAACGTATGAAAATTAAAAAGATTATCATATTCTTCCTACTTACTTCCCTTTCTGCACCTGCTTGGGGACAAGGAGTAGGAAAAATCCGAGGAAAAATCGTGGATGGAGACAATGGTGAAGCCGTTTTCGGTGCAACTATAGTAGTTCGATCCATCAAAAAATTTGCCAAATCAGATTTCGATGGTGCGTATGATCTAGAACTTCCTTTAGGAACTCATGAAGTTGAGTTCCAGATGTTAGGATATTCTCCACAAAAACGTTCCGTAACCGTAACAGCAGGAAAACCCCAAGTTGTAAATATCACTTTCGGTTTGCAAACTCTTGAGACAGTGGATGTAAAAGGTAGAGCATTAAATGATGCGGAAGCAGCTCTCTTATCATTACAGAAAAAGTCTTCTGCAGTTTCGGATGGAATTTCGAAAGAAGCAATTAAGAAAAGTCCTGACTCATCTGCCGGAGAAGTTGTACGAAGAGTTACCGGTATTACATTAGTAGGCGGTAAGTTCGTTTTCGTCCGCGGTCTCGGAGAACGTTATTCAAACACGGAATTAAACGACACTTTAGTACCTTCTACCGAACCGGATAAACGAGTTGTCGCTCTGGATATCTTTCCTTCCGGAGTATTAAAAAACGTACGGATCATTAAAACATTCATTCCAGAGCTTCCTGCCGAATTTTCGGGAGGTCTTGTTAAAATTGAGACCCAGGAATATCCTGAAGAAAAACAACTGAGCGTATCAGTTGGTGCCGGTGGGAACTACAATACAACCGGTCATAAATTCATGAATATGAACCAAGGGAATATGTTGGGTGGGGTTAATTCTAATCAGCATAATCCTCTCGCTGATTCTGGAAATAAAGGACTAGTCTTCGAGCCAGGAAGTATTTTCGGTGGAATTCCTCCTGAAATTACGCAAACAGGACCAGCACTATATAATCAAAAATGGACTCCAAATTCAGGTCCGGCTCCTTTTGATAAAAACTTCTCCCTAAATTACGGAGATACGTTTAAAATAGGAAGCACTTCAAGGTTAGGGATTTTGGTAGGAACTACCTATAATAGAAACTTTAGATTCAGAGAAGAAAGTTCCAGAACTTACCAAGCAAGCCAAATCTCGGAACTCACTCCTGCCGGAACTAGATTGATCCAACAACAAAAGCAGGATGCGGATCTTTATATTGAAGAAAGGAACTGGGGAAATAACTTAAACTTAGCTTATGAAATTACCAAAGGCCAACAGATATTTATGAAAACTCTTTTTTCCCAACAAGGAGAAGGAGTAGTTCGGAATTCTGTAGGTCAGGACAATATCAACTCAGCTGATTTTAAATCTTTAACTACCCAATACACAAGCAGCCGCGTCTTCCATAATACATTTGGAGGAGACCATGCTTTAAATTGGTTCGGAGATAGAGCTCATAAATTCGACTGGAGAATAAATTTTGCCCAAGCTGTTAGAGAGCAGCCGGACTTACAACAGCAAGTTTGGAGAAAGTCTTTCTCGGATCCTAATCCTCTGAATTATACTCGTTTAGGAAATAACCCTGATGCTTCCAGATTCTTCTCCGACTCGGTTGATAATAGCCGTACCGCTAAGTTTAACTATGAAATTCCTTTCGACCAATGGAGCGGCTTAAAGTCCACCATTAAGCTCGGAAGTTATACATTGGAAAGAGATAAGAACTTTAGATTCCATGAATATGGGCAAAAAACTAATTTACCTATTCCTGCTTTAGAATTCTATCCGATCCCCGGAGAAATTTACTCAAACCCTCTTCTTTTCCAACAAAACACGTATACATTCTCGGAAAGACAAGTTGAATCAAACGCATACGACGCATTCCAGAGATTACAAGCTTACTATTCTCAAGTAGAACTACCGATACTTCCGAAATTAAAAATTCTTTTCGGAGCTCGTTACGAAGACAGCTACCAAAAAGTAAGAACTTTTGTGACTAAAGATGTCAACAATCCTGCGTTTATTGTTGATTATGGCTGCGGAGTCCGTAACGAAGATGTTCGCATAGCTTTAGTAAAAAATAATGCATGCGATCCAACAAACAACGGTATTGGTGAATTAAGAACAAGGGATACACTCCCATCGTTCAATCTTAACTGGGAGTTTAAAGATAATCAAATTTTACGTGTTGCCGCTACTCAGACACTAACTCGTCCGGATTTAAGGGAATTATCTCCTTTCGGGTTTACTCCTTACTTCGGAGCAAACCGTATTTTTGGTAACTCTGATCTAAGAAGATCCTATATCCACAACTACGATATTCGATATGAATATTATCTAACTTCTTCGGATTATATTGGAGTTGGAGCCTTCTTCAAACAGATATCTAGCCCGATCGAGATGATCGGTCAACCGGTAGCGGGAAGTATCAGCCAGCGTTTCACTTATTTAAATGCTGAACAAGGTATTATCCGAGGGGTAGAGTTCGACTTTAGAAAAGCGATAACTGACCGTATTCGTTTCGAGACAAATATGTTCCTTATCCAGTCAAGAGTTGATGTTATTTCTTGGGAGCAGTACATCGGTGCTAAGATGGGAGTATTAGATCCTTTATCTAAAGCTGCAGCTTATAACCCGACCAACCTGTCTCGTCCTTTGCAAGGACAATCTCCATTCGTATTTAACGTGAAATTAGATTTCCATCTGGATGAAAAAAAGAGGCATAATCTAGGTTTCTATTACAACTACTTTGGAGATAGACTCTATTCAGTCGGTGCCAATGGATTACCTGATGCGTATGAAAGAGCAGTCGGTCTGACCGACGTCGTTTTTACGACAAAAAGAGGAGATCACTTGGAGTTTAAAGTTGCCGCTCAGAACATTTTCGATACTCGATACAGAGTGTATCAGAAGAATGAGCTAACTGGTGAAAAAGAACTATTCCTTTCTTACAGAACTGGGGTTAGTTACTCCTTCCAAGCTACTTATAAGCTTTAAATAGTAGTTAATTTGCTATCTATAAAAAATCCCTCGGAAAATCTCCGGGGGATTTTTTTATTTTCTCACTCCACTCTCCGCGTCTCAGTGCCTCTCCTGCGTGAGAATGAAAGGATCCGACTTATAATACAAATGTGCTCGGTAAGCATTCAGCATTAGTTGAATATGTGAAAAGGAAAATGAAGCGAAACCTTCCCCACTATTACAATCCCGCATCAACCCTCCCTCCTCTCCCCAGGCCCTCTCTTCTCCCCTTCCCCAAACTAACCAACCCGTAACCGCTTCGTAATAAATATGTAACTCAAATCACGTAAAAATGTCTCATTACTTCTTATGGAGCTTTCGAAAGCTATGCATAATCGATATACTAATCTCTCTCTACGCCAATGGATCGCCATTGCACTTGTAGGAGGATTCGTTCTAACTGCAACTTTACCTACTTTTTCTCAAGATGCTGCGCCTACTGACGCAAACAAAACCGAACAAACTACTGCGCCTGCAGAACAACCTGCTCCAGCTCCTGCTGAAAAAAGCGGAACCTGGGGATTTGTAGACCTGTTCAATAAGGGTGGATGGACGATGTATCCATTGGCTCTCTCTTCTATCATCGCTCTTGGAATTATTTTCGAAAGGATCTACTTCCTTACTACTTCCAAACTTCTTCCTAAAGGTTTTAATATCGATTTAGGGGAGAAGGTTGATGAGAAAGGTTTTGATGGAGCGAAAGAATTCATCGATGCAAACCCTTCTTACAAAATTTCCGATATTTTGAAAAACGGTATCGATGTATCTGCCGGTAACGCTGAAATTTTCGCAAAAGGTATCGAGAGAGAAGCTGCCGAGGTGATCGTTGTTCTTGAAAGAGGGCTCGTGATCTTAGCTGCTGTTTCGACTATCGCACCTTTGATCGGGTTCTTGGGAACGGTTTCCGGTATGATCAACGCATTCGATGCGATCGCTAACGCCGACCAAGTGAATGCGAAAGTGGTTGCGGGCGGTATCAAAGAAGCTCTTATCACTACTGCTGCCGGTTTGATCATCGCAATTCCTGCTATGACTTTTCACCAATACTTGACTTCCAGGATCGACGGATTCACTTCCGAAGTGGAAGAAGCCGCAAACAGAATTTATAAAGAATTCCTGAAACGTAACGCAAGAGCTTAATCTTAGTTCTTCCATTTATTAGGAATTCGGAATATGATTCAGCTTAAGAAAAAAAGAGGTTTGGAAGAAATTTCGGCCTCTTCTATGTCGGATATCGCGTTTCTTCTTCTCGTATTTTTTATGGTGACCGCGGTGTTTTTCGTGAAGGAGGGTTTGAATATCCAACTTCCCCGCAAAAACTCCAACCCCACCCTAATTTTAAGAGAGAATATCTACGAGATATTGGTGGCTGGCGAAACGATCAAGATGAGGAACAAAGTACTAGGTACTCGTGATTACAAGGATCTCGCAGAATTCAGAAAAGATCTGAACGATCTGGAAATCCCGAATCTAGACGAAAAAGTCGCTCTGATCAAAACGACCGGTGAAACAAAATACGGAAATATGTTGGATGCTCTTTCTGCAGTGCAGTTGAGAGGATTTAAACAAGTCTCCGTAAAAAGATTAAAATAAGATATGGCACTTAAAAAGAAAAAAGCTCCACCTTCCATTCCGGTCAGTTCTATGGCCGATATCGCCTTTCTTCTTTTGGTATTCTTTATGGTGACTTCGGTCCTTGATACGGATCCGGATCTTCCACTTGCGCTTCCGGATGTTCCGGGAGGAGAGCAGCTCAACAAAAAGATCGCGAACTTGTATATAGGTGCGGATAAGGCAATATATTTCAACCAGATCCGTATGCCTCTTAACGAAGCGATTAATAACGTAAGGGCAAAGCTCGCCACTACACCAGACCTTAAGGTGCTTATCCATGCGGATAAGGATGTGGACTATGCAAGTCTGGACGATGTATTCGAATTATTAAAAGAAGCGGGAGCCTTAAAAGTTTCCCTTGTGACTAAAACCACTCAAGGAGGAGGACTGAAATGAACCAAGTAGTTTCCTCTCCTTCTTCTTCCAAAAAACGTTCCGGTCTTCGCAGGTTTGTCGATCGTTATAGAATGGAGACATTTTTAGGTTCCTCCGCGATCCTTCAGATTGCCGCTCTACTCTTCTGGTATACTCCTCCGACTACCTACGATCATTTGGACAAACTAATCGATGAAGTCGCTTTCGTGGATAATATAGTGATCCAGGATCCAAACGTAGGAGAAGCTCCTGACGACGGAGAATTTGAAGTTACGGATACTCTAAAGAAAAAAGAAGACTCTAGGATTGCAGGAGCTCAGGATGCGATCGTATCCGGTGCCACTGCACCGATCGACCTTTCTCCGAACCTTCAGCCTGAATATACCAAAGATGCTCAATCTGCAGGTATAGGTGGAACTCTTACCTTAGAAGTGATCATTGCAGACACTGGAGAAGTTTTAAGAGTACGTAATATTGGTAAAACCTTAGGTTACGGATTAGAAGAATCCGCAATCCAAGCCTTCTATAAAAAACGTTACTCTCCCTCTGTTTTGGACGGGAAAAAGATTACCGTAAAAGTCTACGTTCCAGTTCGTTTCTCTCTCTATTGATATACTCTTCTTCTTCCATTTGGAAGAAGAAGATGTTCTACTCCCTCACCTAACACACGTTCATTAATTATATTTTATATATCTATCTCAGAACAATCGTTCGAATTATAATTTTATGATTTGCTTTTTATTCCCGGCAGGAGGTAATTACGGCCCTTGGGAGATACAAAGCGATGGAATCGAACTCGAATCAAGCCAAACATGCATGGAGGATCCTGATCCTTCTATTCTTGGCAAACCTTCTGAATTTCTTTGATAGAACTATCCCTGCAATCATCATAGAACCTATTCGACATGAATGGGATTTAAGCGATCTCCAATTAGGTATCGTAGGTTCCGCATTCACTGTCATCTATGCCATCGCAGGATTGCCCTTAGGAAGACTCGCGGATTCTTGGAGCCGCAAAAAGATCATCGGTTGGGGACTTGCGATCTGGAGTGCATTCACCGCTTTGAATGGATATGCTTGGAATTATTTATCTTTCGTTTCAGTTCGAATGGGTGTAGGTATCGGAGAAGCAAGTTATGCACCTGCCGCAAACTCTCTTATAGGAGATCTATTTCCTTCTCATAAAAGAGCGAGAGCGGTCGGTATTTTTATGTTGGGCCTTCCGTTAGGACTGGTCCTTGCATTCTTCACAGTGGGAGCAATGGTAAAAGCTTTCGGAACTTGGAGAGCGCCATTTTTCATCGCAGCATTGCCTGGAATTCTTCTTTCCATATTTTTCTTTTTTATCCGTGAACCCGAAAGAGGAGCCGCAGAATCCGTCCAAGTATCGAAAGTCACACCTTCTCAACCTATCAAAAAAGTATTAAAAATTCCTACTATGTGGTGGATCATTCTATCAGGTCTTACATTCAACTTTGCCGCATACGCGGTGAACAGTTTCTTAGTTTCTTTATTACAAAGATATTATCATTTCACTTTAGTAAAAGCAGCGATCACTACCGGATTTATTGTAGGGATCACGGGTTTGGTCGGTTTAACTTTGGGAGGCTGGATCGCGGATAAGATCCACCAAAGATCGGAAAGAGGCCGCCTTTTATTCGGTGCATTCAATTTGTTTGTGTCCGGAATTCTGATCCTTCTCGCATTACTTCAGTCGGAGGAAATGGTCTTATTCTTCTCCCTTCTACTCGGCTTTGGATGGTTACTTTCTTATAATTATTATACCTGCGTTTATCCTGCCATTCAGGACGTGATTGAACCGAGGCTCAGAGCGACTGCGATGGCGATCTATTTCGCGGCTATGTATCTGTTAGGTGGGGCGGCAGGTCCTGCAGTTGTAGGTTGGTTTTCCGATTATTTGACCAGATCCGCAATGCTTCGGTCGGGAACTTCCGAGATGACGGAACAATTTAAGGCGATCGGCCTCCATGATTCTCTCTATCTGATCCCGGTGACTGTGCTGCTGACTTCCCTATTTGTATTCTTGGCTTCCAAAAGTTTTGCCAAGGACGCATCGGAAATGAAGAGAAGTTTAGAAGGAAAAGTATAGGATCTAATCATATGATTAGATTATTTAGTCTTATTTCTGTAACTTAAATGATACCTATTTTGCATAAAACTTAGCAACAGGAGGCCTGTAACCAAATCATCTCCATACTGTAATCATTTTGTAACTAAAAAAGATCATTCTGTTACCTAAACGTAAAACAGAATTCGCAGGGGCAAAAACCCGGGAAGCGAATCGAAAAGGTAACTCTGAATGAAGCAGAAATCTAAAAATAGAAAGAACTTAGAAGGGATAAGATCTAAATTTATTATTCTAGGACTCGTTCTCTATTCCCAGGCGATTTTCTCCCAGGGAGTATCTCCTGGAGCGGAACTTGCGCAAGCAGGTGACCCTCCTAAAGTAGAAAAACCTAAACAGGAAGAATTCACTATTTATGAAGATCAGGACGGACAATTATATACCAAACCTGGTCCAGGTCGTTTTAAAAGTAAGATGGACAAGGCCATCAATAAGAACGATACTAAGTTCAATCCTTATCCGAACCATCTCACGAACAGACCGGACGAACCTCAAAAGGAAAGACTTACCATCACCGGTAGGGTACAATTCAGAGGTATTTCCGCTCAAACCGGCTCCAATTACAATAACGGTAATGGAGATTTTAATTCCGTAGATTGGAATTTCAGACGTCTTCGTTTAGGAGTACAATACCAAGGTGGTTCCTGGTGGGGAATGGCCCTGAACTTAAGGGGAGAGAATATGTTGAATGCCCCTTATATCACTCAAACCAAAGATTCTACAACGGGCGCCGTGACCAATGTTTCCTTAAAGGAAAACAGAGGTTATATCCAAGAAGCATTCCTTTATGTGAATATTCCGATCTTAGGTGCAAGATTGAGTTTCGGCCAATTGCCTACCCAATTCCACAGAGAATATCTGATGTCTTCTGCGAACTTCATCGCATTAGAACGTTCTTATATGACAAACGCTTATCCTCAGTTCGATATGGGTGTGAACCTAAGACTTTCTCCTCTGAAAGATTTTTTCGAAGGAAAATACGAAAGATATCTTACGGTCGATCTGATGGCTGGCAACGGTCATGGTGGAGGCGGTGACTATGGAACCGGCAGACGTCAGGATCTTACGGTTGCAGGCAGGCCCAACCAACCTATTCTGAATTCTCCTTTATATTTCGCGAGAGTTCAGTGGAACGTTCTGGGCGGTCTTGTGAAAGAAAACGGCAGTAATGTGGGCTGGCAAGAAGGTGAAGAGATCTTCCAAAAAGATCTAAAAATTTCCCTGGGTGCCGCTACTATGCAGACTAAGAACGTAAGCTTTAGCTCAGGCCCTGCTTCTACCCTTGCTGTGGACGGCGCTATCCCGAGAGGGGCTCCAACTCAATATCTTCTTACCACTCAAATCACTCCGGATAATAGCACTGCAGATTGTACCGTTCCTAGTTACCAAACCAGCTATTGCCAAAAAAATCTGGACCTAAGAGGTTATACCTACGACGGGACCATGAGCTGGAACGGTTTCTATCTGAGTGGGGCTTATACTACTTATACGGGAGCGGCTTCCAATAGTCTTTCCGGATGGCAGGCAACAGTCGGATATAATATCCAAATATTCGATAAATATTATATTATGCCGGTTTTCAGATATGATTTCCTAAAAGGTGATTTCAATCGTAACGGTAAGATAGAAGATAACGATCTGAAAAAATATTACTGGGTCGGTTTGAATCTTTTCGGGGACAAACATCTATTCAAGGCACAATTATTCTACCAAATCCCCGTTCTTAAGCTGGGTATAGACCCTATAACAAGAGAACCTGAAACGATCAATAACCAAACCGTATATTTCCAGCTTCAGGCTACTTTCTGGACCGGAATGGTTACGCCGGACCAATTGAACACCAGGTTAGATTAAGAAGAGGAGAAAGAAAATTATGAAATCTAAACTTAAATTCATACTTCCACTTTTGGGACTTTTAGCTATTTCCTGCTCTTCCGACCAAAAGGATGATGTAGCTTTATTACAAGCGTTAGTAGGAACTCCGGATGACGGGAATAATTCCATCGTAGTGGTAGAGGTTGCAGGAAACTTCACGGACTATACCGGAGAATGTTACGACCATTTTACCGTTCTAGGAGTTTCAAATTCCACGATATCTCCGACCAACTATTATCTTTATGTAATGTTTGGACATTCTCTGGATACGGAACTTAGGAAATCAGCTCTTTCCAAACAAACCTGCGGTAGTTTGGGATTTTTGGGCTCCGGAATTCCTACAAACGCAAGTCCAGTGAATTTTAGATATTATACCTGTGATCCAAACCTAGGACAAGCCGGGGGAGATTGTGGGAAAAAGATCAAGTCAGCAGTAGGGTTTCCCTAACAACTAACAATAAAAGGCCCCTGTACTTTCTTGCAGGCAGGGGACTATTTTCATAGAATGCGTTAAAATGCCAAATCAATGCAGCAGAACAGAGTGTATCAGGATTGTAATATTCGAGAAATCCGTTCGTAACGGTTCTCATTTATGATTCAAAAATATTTCAGGAGAAATATCAAACAGATGAAAAAGATAGGTTTAAGACTTATTGTCTTATTAGCGTTCGCTCTTTCTTCATTTTCCGTATCCGGGGAAGAGAAAAAGACAATCACCATTAAAGGATCCGATACGATGGTTATCCTGGTTCAAAAATGGACCGAAACCTTCCCGGATAAATCCGTTCAATTCCAAGTTACAGGAGGAGGATCCGGAACCGGGATCGCTGCTCTAATCAATGGAACTACGGATATTTGCTCTGCCTCTCGTCCTCTCAAACCTCAAGAAATCCAACAATTAAAGGAAAAATATAATTCCAACGGTGTGGAAATCAAGGTTGCAATCGACGGTATTTCTCTTTATGTAAACAAAAAGAATCCGGTCGCAAAACTTTCTCTGGAAGAAATCCGTAAAATTTTCACGGGAAAGATCACCAATTGGAAAGAAGTTGGCGGAGAAGATCATAAAATCGTATTGTATAGCCGCGAGAATAACTCCGGAACTTACGAGTATTTCAAAGAACATGCTTTGGAAAAACAAGACTTTGATCCTTCCGCACAACATATGGTAGGAACTGCAGCACTAGTGAACGCGATCTCCAAAGACAAATGGGGAATCGGTTACGGTGGAGCGGCTTACGCTGCCGGAGTTAAAGATATAGCGGTTTCCGCTGACGCAAACTCTAAAGCGGAACTTCCGACTGAAGCGAATATTTTGACCAATAAGTATCCTATCTCCAGATATCTATATTTTTATCTGAGAGAAGCGCCTAAAGACCAAACTAAAAAGTTTATCGATTGGGTGATCGGAAAAGACGGACAAAAAGTTGTGAAGGACGTAGGTTACTTCCCTCTTAAGAAAAAGTAATATTGTGCGATCGGCTCCCGAAATGGGAGCCGTTCTTAAATCCAGAATTCGGAATATTCAATGAGCAAACTCGATCCTCTGCTGAGATATCTTTTACATCCGAGCAGAAGAAAAATAGACGTTTTCGCGGAAACCTTAGTAAAAGGAACCGCTGCAACTTCCATCCTTATCATTCTTCTTATTTTTTTCTTCGTCTTTAGAGAAGCTTCTTCCTTATTCTTCTCGGATTCTACGCAAGCCACTTCCACTATCCAAAGCTCCGGGGTCCCAACGGAATACAATCCTGACTCCGGTTCGGATACTCCTGCGGAATATAATCCGGACGGAGATACTTTAGAATTAAATAAACCTGTTGCAGTCTCTACTCCTGAACCTGAAAAACTTTCTCTTTTCGAAAATCTTTTCAGCAAGGTATGGCAGCCGGTTTCTTCCGTTCCTAAATTCGGTATTCTACCTTTGATCGTAGGAACTGCAAAAACTACCATCATAGCAATTCTGATCGGTGCACCTCTGGCTATTTTAGCCGCTTTGAATATTACGTTTTTTGTACCTGCAAGAGTAAGGGAGATCGTAAAACCGGCCATCGAAATGCTTGCAAACTTCCCTTCAGTAGTGATCGGATTTTTCTGTTTGATGGATGTTGCTACCTTAGTAAAGGCAACCTTCGATATAGATTTCAGATTGAACGCTTTGACAGGAGGGATCGGTCTTGCAATCGCAGTCACTCCTATCATATTTACGGTTGCGGAAGATGCACTAAGTACCGTGCCTCAATCTTATAGACAGGCATCCTTAGCATTAGGCGCTACCGAATGGCAGACCGCTTATAGAGTTATGCTTCCTGCAGCGCTGCCCGGGGTATTCGCCGCGGTCCTTTTGGGGATCGGAAGGGCCTTCGGAGAGACAATGATCGCTCTTATGGCTACCGGTAACGCTCCTATGATGAGTTTCGGTATTTTTGATCCGAGTAGGACATTTGCCGCCACGATCGGTGCGGAGATGGGAGAAGTTATCTGGGGATCGGAACATTATAATATTCTGTTCTTCCTGGGAGTTCTTCTTTTCCTATTCACTTTTTCCTTGAACGCAATCACTGAGCTGTATGTTAAAAAACGGCTTATGAAAAAGTTCCAAGGCTCCTAAACAAACAAGATTTGGTAAACCTCTTTGAAATGGAAAAAAGTCAGACTTAAAAGAAGAAGAGTCGTTAAAGATAAAATTTATTCCATATTAGCTCTCGGTGCTCCTATGTTAGCTACAGGACTCATCTTATCGGCGGTCCTTCTTATGCTGGGAAATATATTCTATAAAGGAATTTCAGGTGTTAACTGGGAATTCCTGACGGAAGCGCCAAGGAATAATAACTTAGAAGGCGGGATATTTCCTGCGATCTATGGAACTGTATATTTAGTTTTTATAATGATCTTATTCAGTATTCCGATCGGAACCGCTACCGGGATCTTTCTTTCCGAATATACCGCAAGAGATTCTAAGTTCGCAATGACTGTTAGATTCGCGATCAATACATTGGCAGGAGTTCCTTCCATAGTATTCGGTCTATTCGGTGTGGGATTTTTCATCCAATTCCTGGGAAAAGGAATGGATTATGTTGCGAATAACACCACTCCGGTTTGGGGAAAACCCGCTCTGATCTGGGCCGCTGCAACCCTTGCGATCCTCACCTTACCTGTAGTCATTATCTCCGTAGAAGAAACCATGAGAAGTATTCCGAGAGAAATGAGAGAATCCAGTCTCGCGTTAGGTGCAACCAAGTGGCAGACCATTTGGAAATTGATCCTGCCGAATTCTTTAACCGGAATTTTAACTGGAGCGATCCTTGCGATCGGAAGAGGTGCGGGAGAAGTAGCTCCGATCTTATTCGTAGGAGTTGTATATTCCCTACCGGAATTACCTTCTCACCTATCGGATCAGTTCATGCAATTAGGCTATCATTTGTTCGTGTTGGCGACCCAATCCCCCGATGTGGACGCAGCAATGCCGAAACAATATGCAACGACAGTCGTATTATTAATACTTACCTTCGGGATGAGTTTTTTCGCTACATTCTTAAGATACAGAATCAGGAAGTCCAGGGGCAAGGCCCATGTATAACGTTTTTATTGGAGATGCGAGGAGTTAATCGCAGATGAAAGACACAAAAGTAAAAATAAAATCCCGCCATTTCAACTTTTTCTACGGTGAGAACCAGGCATTGCATGATATCTCTTTAGAAATCCATGCGAAGAAGGTCACTGCGTTCATCGGACCTTCCGGCTGCGGTAAATCCACTTTTTTAAGATCCATCAATCGTATGAACGATGTGATCGATAGTTCTAAAGTGAACGGCAAACTGGAAATAGACGGTATCAATATTTACGATCCTCTAATGAACGTTGTGGAACTCAGAAAAAGGGTCGGAATGGTTTTCCAAAAGTCCTTCCCTTTTCCTAAATCCATTTATGAGAACATCGCTTACGGGCTGAAACTGAACGGTGGAGTCTCAAAAGACCAAATGGATCATATCGTAGAGGAAAGTTTGAGAAAGTCCGCACTCTGGAAAGAAGTCAAGGACAGACTGAACGATAGCGCGCTTGGACTCTCCGGAGGACAACAACAAAGATTATGTATCGCAAGAGCTATCGCAATGAATCCTGAAGTGATCCTAATGGATGAACCTTGTTCCGCATTGGACCCGATCTCCACTAAAAAGGTGGAAGAGTTCATCTCCGAATTCAAGGATTCATATACGATCGTGATCGTGACGCATAATATGCAGCAAGCTGCCAGAGTAAGCGATTATACCGGTTTCTTCTATATGGGTCGTTTGGTGGAATTCGATACAACCAAAAAGATGTTCCACGATCCTTCCAAAAAGGAAACAGAGGATTATATCTCCGGAAAATTCGGTTGATATCAAATCGAATACTTTCTTTGAAAAACGCCTGCTTTATGCGGGCGTTTTTTTATTCTGCGCTGTAACCTAAACCACTGCTTTTCGAAGTTTCCCTCAATGAGGCAGACGAAATCAGACTTAATCGATTCACTCGAGATTATTTTTTCGAGATTTGCGGATTTACTCCTTAGGATCTCGGAAAGGAATTATACTCGTCCATTACATCTATTATCAGGTGCAAGTATAGGCAAGCAGGTCCGCCATTGTTTGGAATTTGCGGAAGCATTAATAAACGGATATGATACCGGACTTGTTTCCTATGACCAAAGAGAAAGAAATCCTCTTTATGAAAATTCTCCAAGAGCGGCCGCGGATCGACTTCTTGAATTAATAAAAGAATACGATCTAAGAGATTGGGAAGAAGAAGTTAAAGTTTCCTATTTAGTCCACTCTTCTTCCGGATTAGAGAATGTGGTAAATTCCTCTTGGGAAAGAGAACTACTCTATGTACAAGAACATACGATCCATCATGAAGCAATCATAAGAGTCGCACTCGAACATGATCTTGGATTTGAAGACATTCCGGAAAGTTTTGGGTTTGCAATTTCCACACTGCAGTATAATTCAAATCAACTTATTCTATCCTGGGATCCGGTCATATAATGTTAGAAACTCAGACGGAACAAGATCTTCTTAGGCAATCAGATCCTATGGAATTCTGGCCTACTTGGAAATTGTATCTGCCTCTGATCCCTTATATCGCATTCGAATCCATCCGTTCTATCAGGCCCGGCTCACTTTCTTCCTTAGGATTCGGAACAATCGTTTCTGCAAATCCGGATATTCCTCTAGGAGGACTCGTAGGGGAATCAAAAGACCAAATCTTACAAAAAATCGATCCTCGCCATGTATTAAAATTCTTTTTCGTTCCCAAAGATTCGAAAGATATAAATAGTATTTTAGAAAAAATGAATTCGATCGGTTTAGATTTTCCAGTCATACTCAAACCGGATTCCGGACAAAGAGGGCAAGGAGTCAGAAAAATCCAAAACCGGGAACATTTGGAAGAATGTTTACTGGAATCAAATGTAGATTTGCTTATCCAGGAATTCCATCCCGGTCCATTCGAAGTAGGAGTTTTTTACTATAGATATCCGAATGAATCTAAAGGTAGAATATTTTCCATCACCAGAAAAGTATTTCCGAAGATAACGGGAAATGGGATCTCCACCCTCTCCCAATTAATAGAAAACCATCCTAGATTTAAAATACAGAAAAAAACATTTCAAAAAAGATTTCCAGAAACTTGGGACAAGATCCCAAAACTAGGAGAGATCATTTGCCTTTCCGAAGCCGGGAACCATTGCCAAGGAACTTTATTCCTGGATGGCTCCGAATGGATCACACCTGAGTTGGAAAATAAGATCCATGAGATCTCCTCTTCATTTTCAGGTTTTTATTTCGGAAGATACGATATCCGCTTTTCCTCTCTCAAAGATTTTTTAGAAGGAAAAGATCTACATATAGTGGAATTGAACGGAGTCACTTCCGAATCCACGAATATATATGACCCCAGATTTTCGATCCAAGAAAGATATTCCATATTATTCTCCCAATGGAAGATATTATTCCAAATTTCCAGACAGTCCAAGGCGAAAGGGGCAGGCATATTTCCCATTCTAAAAGCTTTGTATAATTTTTATTTCGGAGACAGGATCGTGTCCGATCTTTCCAGTTGAAGCTTGCAATTTTTTCCGAAGTATGAAAGGTTTATCCCGGCTCAAAATTTAAACTTCTCAAATCCCGGAAAATTTTATGAAACAAAAGCTAATCCAGCTTATTTATCTGATCTTCGGAGATCCTAAAAAGAACTCTCTTGAACATAGATTATTCAATGCAATTTCCTTAGTGAACGGAAGTTTGAATATCCTAGGCTCCATCTTCGAAGAGACAACGGAATATTCTCACCGCGTAATTCTTCTGAATTTGATCTCCGGTTCTATCCTGCTCGTTATGTACTATTTTTCCAGATTTAAGAATATATATTACGTTCTTTTCTGGCCTTTAAATCTGACCATACTGGCTTATCTATCCTCTCTTTGGTTCCTGCATGGAGGCTCTAACGGGGGGAATCATTATTATTTCATTCCTGCATTGGTGATCGCCACCATTCTTTTAAAAAATCATAATATATTTTTCATTTACGGGTTTTATGCTTTTGTCACCGGTTCCTTATACATATTCGAATATTTTTATCCGAATTTTATCGTTCCACAAAAAGATAGAGATACGGAATACATGGACCTGGGTGGAAACTATATCTTCGTCCAGATACTGACAGGCATACTGATCTTCATACTCAGCAGGAACCTGAATATAGAGAGAAAAAAATCGGACAATCTGCTTAGAAACATTCTGCCCGAATCCATCGCAGATGAATTAAAAATGAACGATACTGTTCAACCAAAACGTTATGATAGTGTTACCGTGTTATTCACCGATATGGCAGGGTTCACTCAAATCGCGGAAAAGATGAGCCCGGAAGAATTAGTGAAGGAACTCCACTTCTTCTTTGCGGAGTTTGATAAGATCGCCAAAAAATACGGTTTAGAGAAAATCAAAACCATTGGGGACGCCTATATGGCCGTTGCTGGACTTCCTACACCGAATAATACACACGCAAGGGACGCGGTTTTCTGCGGGTTGGAATTCCAACAATTCATGAAAAAGCAAAAAATAGAAAGACAGAACCTAGGCCTCCCTACCTGGGAATTACGTTTGGGTATCCATACAGGAAGCGTAGTAGCCGGAGTGATAGGTACCGAAAAATTCGCTTACGATATCTGGGGAGACACAGTCAACACGGCAAGTCGTATGGAGAGCTCGGGAGTCGCCGGAGAAGTGAATATCTCCTTAGATACCTTCCATTTTGTGAGAGAAGATTTTATCTGCGAGTCCAGAGGATTGATAAAAGCTAAGAACAAGGGAGAGATCGAAATGTTTTTGGTAAAGGAAGCCAGAGAAGCATAATAGGTTCTTGACCTAAGGGTCCCAGGAAAGAATTTGAACCAGTCAGATTTTCTTTCCCATGAATTTTAATAGTTTTGGATTTTTCATATTCCTATTAATTACCTTTACTCTTTACTATCTTCCTTTCTTAAAACGATTCCAACTTCTGACGGTTGTCGGCGCTAGTTTTTATTTTTACGCATACACTGATCCTTGGTTACTCATTCTGCTCTTATTTTCCATCTTCTGGAATGCGAGTATCGTATATCTGATCCAGACCCCGGACTTTAGATATAAAAAGGCAGTCTTGGCTTTAGGCGTGGTCCTAAATCTAAGCGTGTTATTCTTTTTCAAATACAGCGGGCTATTCGCCAAAACCTTTTTGGGAAGTTCGGGATCCTCGGATCTACATTGGATTTTTCTAATACCGCTTCCGATAGGTATTTCTTTTTATACCTTTCATGGGATCAGCATGGTGGTGGATTTTTACAGGATAGGTACTGAGATATTCAAAGAGAAGGTTCCCTACCCTAAACTGATCTTACAATCTTCTCTTTATATTAATTTTTTCCCTCAGTTGGTGGCAGGTCCTATCGTTAAGGCGAAAGAATTTTTTCCTCAGATAAAAATGAAAGACTTCAAGGACATTCCTTGGATCCAAGCTTCAAAGATCTTAATACTTGGATACTTTCTGAAAACCGTGATCGCAGATAACCTGAACGATCTCACATTCGTGATCGATTTTCCTTATAATTCCCATCATTCTACCTTGACCTTAATTCTGTTGATCTTCGGTTATTCCGCTCAAATTTTTGCGGACTTTGCAGGATATTCTTTGATCGCGATCGGAACTGCATTCTTATTCGGTTATAGGCTCCCTACCAATTTCAATTTTCCTTATATATCTTCTAACTTTTCGGAATTCTGGAGAAGATGGCATATTTCCCTTTCTACTTGGCTAAGGGATTATTTGTATATTCCTTTGGGCGGAAATAGAAAGGGAAACTTCAGGACTTATATAAATCTATTCTTGGTAATGGCCTTGGGCGGACTATGGCATGGTGCGGAATGGAGATATATGGTCTGGGGGATAGGCCACGGATTATTATTATTGGTAGAAAG
Organism: Leptospira dzoumogneensis; assembly: GCF_004770895.1. Lineage (NCBI taxonomy): Bacteria > Pseudomonadati > Spirochaetota > Leptospiria > Leptospirales > Leptospiraceae > Leptospira > Leptospira dzoumogneensis. The sequence goes on from NZ_RQHS01000022.1 coordinate 131,084, forward strand.
ATTTTTAGATCAAAATCTTCCATTCAAACTTCCAGAGAATCGATTCTTTTCTTTTATAAAAGCCGGGTTTGTATTCTTAAGTGTTTCCCTTTTATGGTTATTATTCCGTTTGCCGGATTTTGAGACAGCGGTTAAGTATCTGAAACTATTAGGCACAAATTTAAGTTTAGGAACCGACTGGGAACTTTGCACATTTTTAATATTCTTTTCCATTCCGGTGCTCTTCTATCATTTTTATGGATGGTATAAGGAGAAGTATCCTGAAGAAACAATGGAGAAGGTCTCGAATATCGGTTATGCATTCTTGCTATTTATGATCGTTCTGAACAAGGGGCCTTCTGCCGCATTTATCTATTTTCAGTTTTAATTATGAAATTTTTTATCCGACTTATACTATTCTTTCTGATCTTCCTAGGTCTATATTCCGGTTTTGTGTATTTTCTTTCTCCCCAAAAGATACCGAAACAGAGTTGGTGGCAGCATAATCGTGTACGGGTGGAAAGTTTTTTAACGGAAGGAAAAGATTCCAAATATGTGATCGTCGGCTCTTCCATGTCGGATAGAATGTTACCTAAACCGAACTCAGGCTGGTTCAATCTTTCCTTAGTGGGAGAAGGCGCGCTAACAGGATTATCTATATTAAAAAATTCGGATACTTCTCCCAAATTCGTTTTGATAGAGGTTAATCAACTTTCCGTAAAAGAAAATGAAAAATTTTCTCATGAAAATACGGATCCGTTTTTTGTATTTACCAGAAGGAATTTCCCTGTCCTTAGATCCGAAAAACAACCTCTGAACTATGCCGTTGGATTTGTGATCCAATTTACGGATCGTTTTTTTACCGCAGACGCAAAACCGGGACTTAAACAAGAAAAAGAAGCTCTCGAAATTTCCAAAAAATTAAAAGAAGAACATCTGCAGGAAGTAAAACGTTGGTACGGAGCCGCTGTAGAGCAGAAAAAGTTAAATGATAGAATGACGTATCTATCTTCTACCCTTAAAGAATTGGAAGCCAAAGGTGTTCGTCCTATATTTTTCGAAATGCCTATGCATCCTGAAATTCTTATTTCCGCCAAAGAAACTAGGACCAGAGAAACTGTTCTGAAAAATTTTCCTCCTTCTCAATATCTATGGTTTATTGATAATAAAGATATCTACGAAGATAGTGACGCGCTCCACCTGGCCTATCCGGAAGCGGACAGATTTTTGTCTAAACTGAAAGAATACGCGGAATCCTTGCCCTAGGGAGTTCCTACCACGCAGAGTATAACTCTCCGTCGCCGAATTTATGCACGGAACATATATTTCGGGATTCGAGTTATATTAAACATTTTATCCAATATAGCAGATTTTTCTACTATCCAAGAAGAGCAGATTTGAAAATCCTTGGACTAGTCTAATTCCGACTAGGTGAATCAATGAATCGAAAACTATTTATCATATTACTTGTCCTTCTTCCTTTCTTTATAAGCTGCGGAAAGAAAGAAGCCCCCAATCTTCCCGGCGATAGAAAAAATCTGAAGATAGGGATTTGCCCAGGACCTTACGGAGACCTTCTGAAAAAAGGTGTCTTCCCGGATCTAGAGAAGAAGGGTTACAAGATAGAGATCGTTCAGTTCAGCGATTATATCCAACCGAATCTTGCATTAGCTTCCGGTGATATAGATGCGAATTTATTCCAGCATCTTCCTTATCTGAAAAAATTCACTGCGGATAAGGATCTAAAGTTAAGTGCGATCGTCAATATTCCTACCGCTCCGATGTCCGTGTTTGCCGGAAAAACCAAAAATCCTAAGGATATAAAGGAGAAGGCATCCATAGCTTTGCCGAATGATCCTACTAACTTGTTAAGGGCTTTGAAACTTTTCCAAGAATTAGGATTTATTAAAATAAATCCGGATGCAAGTCCGACTAAAGCTTCTTTAAGCGATATTACTGAAAACAAAAAACAGATCCAATTCTTACCATTAGAAGCGGCCCAACTTCCTAGATCTTTGGAAAGCACGGACTTTTCCGCGATCAACGGAAATTTCGCACTCGCTTCCGGTTTGGATCTGACAAAAGCGGTAATCTTAGAAAAGTTAGCGGAAGAGCATAAAAATATCATCGTGGTCCGTGAACAAGAAAAAGACAGCATATTCGCCAAAGATATAGTCGAGGCGGTAAAGTCTGAAAACTTCGAAACGGTTATAGATAACGATTTTAAAGGATTCCAAAAACCGGAATGGTTCGGAAAACGGAAGTAAAAGAAAACTCCCAAACTATATTAGAATTTCGGAACGTTTTTAAAACGTTCCCGAAATCTTCACATCCTTCTATCGAGGATATCTCCTTAAAGATAGATAAGGGAGAAATTTTCGGTATTATAGGAACTACAGGTGCCGGAAAAAGTACCTTGCTTAGATTCGCGAATTTATTGGAAACTCCAGATTCAGGTCAGGTATTTTTCCGATCGGAAGATATCTCCCACTTAAGGGGAGAAGATCTAAGACATCATAGGTCCAAGGTGGGAATGGTATTCCAACAGTCTCATCTGGTCTTGAATAAAAAAGTTTTCGATAATATCGCGCTCCCATTAAAAGCATCCGGTTGGAAAAAAGAAGAGATCCGCGCGAGAGTGATCGAACTTTTATCCTTAATCGGACTGGAAGACAAAATAGATTCCTATCCGAACCAGCTTAGCGGTGGACAAAAACAAAGAGTGGGGATCGCAAGAGCGATCGCAAATCACCCTACTCTACTCTTATGCGACGAACCCACCTCGGCTTTGGATCCGGAAACCACCCGCTCTATTTTGGGATTATTGAGAGACATCCATAAAAAGTTCTCTATTACGATACTTATCGTGACCCATGAAATGAACGTGGTCAGAGAGATCTGCGATTCCGTAGCAGTATTAGAAAAAGGCAAACTCATAGAAACAGGCTCGGTATATTCCCTATTTGCAGATCCTTCTCAAGAGATTACTAAAAAACTTACCGGACATGCGTTCACAAATTCCATTCCGGAAGAAACTTTAGCTAGAACGGAAGGTAGAATATTAAGAGTAGTCCTGAAAAACGAGATCGCTACAGAACCCGTACTTGGAAAAGTGATCCGTGCTACGAATCAGGTCCCGAATATAATTTACAGCAAGATAGAATATATTTCAGGAAGACCGATCGGCGTTTTTTATTTTGAAACGGATCCTTTAAACGATAATACTGATACGATCAGATCCGCATTCGTTCGATACGGTGCAACCGTGGAGGAAATTTTCAGATGAATCTTTCCAAATGGATAGAACTATATCCTGAATTAGTCGACGCATTCGGACAAACCTTCTTAATGCTTGGGATTTCTCTGTCTTCCGCTTTGGTATTCGGGATCCCCTTAGGATTTTTGATCTATCTTACGGACAAAAAACTATTTATTCCGAACCGATTCTTCCATGCAGTTCTCGGAGTATTGGCAAATTTGATCCGATCCATTCCATTTGTGATCTTATTAGTCGCACTGATCCCTCTCACTCAAAGTTTAGTAGGAACTACAATCGGCCCGCTCGCAGCTTCAGTCCCGCTTTCAGTAGCAGCAATCCCATTCTTAGCCAGGTTAGTGGAAACATCTCTACGAGAAATTCCGGAAGGAGTTTTAGAAGCAGCAGTTTCCACAGGGGCAAAACTAAGTTTGATCATCAGAGAAGTTTTGATACCGGAAGCGCTTCCGGGAATTTATTCTGCAATTACGGTCACAACCATCAGTTTATTAGGATATTCCGCAATGGCAGGTATCGTGGGTGGAGGAGGAATAGGAGATCTTGCTATCCGATTCGGATATTATAGATACGAGGACGATATCATGTTCGCGACGGTTTTTGTTCTGATCGCCTTAGTCCAAACATTCCAATGGATCGGAGACAAAACCCGCAAAAAAAGCGATAAACGTGTTTCTCATTAATTTTTTATTCGAGAAGAATATACCGTCCTTCTCGAACAAAAAGAATCCGCAAGCGGACCTGCGGATCAAATGTCGTGGTAATGAAAGCGGGACCTTCTCATTTTCCGAAAAAACGATCCGGTCCCGGTCATTGCATATTCAAAAATTTTAATTATCAAATGCACCTAAGGAGACCCATTTGTTTTCTTCTTTTTTGTATCTCAAAACTCCTTTCAAAGGAATGATCTCCCCGCTTTTTGCATCATACCAACGAGAAGAGGAAAGATTTGCGAGTAATGAAAAATGCAACAGCTTCTCCGTTCCGGATTTGTTTGCGGAATTTTGCATTACCCAGCCGACATATTCCCTGTGATATCTTCCCTCCTGGGCATGATGAACATAGTTACGAACATCTTCCTTAAGCTTTACATTAGCGGAGAAGGGAACGTACAGCAGATCCTTGCTTCCGGAGGAAAAAGATTCTTTCATAGAGATCGCTTTTTCGGCATGCATATCCTCTACAGTTCCGAATAAAGAGAGCCCTTTTTCCAAATCCGTTTTACATCTGGAATCACTGATCTCGGATCCGCAAAAAACCAAGGAGAAAAATAAAACGAAAAGAATTCCTAAAAACGGACTATATCGAATCATATTCATTTTCCTTAATGTTTTCCGGGAGCTAAGACTGAATTCCTTCTCTCGAACATGATATATGCTTCCAATGCGATCATTTTAGGATCGTCATAGGCCAAAGGTTTTCCCTGCAGTGGATTCTGGATACACCAGTTGATCATCTCCCTCAATGTGGAAACCTTACCTATCTGTTTCTGGAATTTAGGATAAGTTTCCGGATGTGTATTGGTGGCATTCGGATGACACATAGCGCACTGTACCGTATTTCCTCCTAATTCAGGTCCATGGAAAAGTTTTTCTCCACGAGCCACCGTCTCCATGAATGCAGCATTCCATTTGTCTTCGTTGGATTTGTCCCAGTCATCTCCGAAGACCAAGGACACCGTCCCGAAAATCAGAAAGAAAACGGAGATGAAAATCCCTAGTAAAATTTTGGATTTAGATCTATTTCCAAGAGTATGCCGATCGTCCATAAGATTCTCCTAATAATGAGTTTGAGGAAGTATCCTGGATTCGGGCTTTTGGTAAGTAGAATCCACCGGATGTCCTGCGGATTCGTCGTATTTCACGATCCGATCCTTATTCTCCCAAAGTTTATAATGCATTTCCTCTCTTGCATTATCCATGTTTACGAATGCCCAACCGGTTCCGTCTCTCTCATGGAACGGATCCTGACGATTCATGAAGACGGTCATCTTAGGAATATAATGAGGTGACTGTGTATAACTTTCAGGATAAGGCCAAGGCCAAGCGGTAGACATTAACGCGTAGAAACTTATATTCTTGATCTGGTTGTACAAGACCTGATGCACATGTCCGTGAAAAACGGTCACATTATCGAATCGATCCAGAATGGATTGGATCTTCTCCGCATCGTCCGTCCAGAAATTCCAAGGTTTATAGATTTTATATAATGGAGAATGGGAAAGAACAACTAACGGAGTCCCGCTTTTTATATTCTCCAAATCCTTTTTCAGCCAAGAAATCTGATCATCTCCCACCATAAAAGGAGAACCATTCGGGTTATCCAAACGAGCCATCTCGTTCATTCTTTCTTCCGGAGTTTTCCAACGGTTGATCCAAGTATCATAAGTCAGGATACTATTCAGGACAACGAAATGGACTCCCTTATGATCGAAGGAATAATTGAGTTTGCTGATCTTATCCTGCCAATACTTCCCAAGATCTAGATAATAATCATGTTCCCCGATCACAAACTTTACAGGAACTTTAAGCTTGGATAGAAGTTCCATACCATGATCCAGTTCTTCTCTTTTTCCCAACTGGGCCAGATCTCCTCCGAATACTACAAAGTCAGGCCTCGGGAACATTAGGTTCACCGTTTCGATCGCTTTATTCAAACCGCTATCGAAATTACGAACGAAATTTGTTCCCTTAATATGTGTTAGGTGAGGATCCGAAATGAATGCAAAGGTAAATTTTTCATGCGTACCCTTACCTCTTCCTCCACAGGCGATCTCCACCAAACTCATCGGAACGATACTCGCAGCGAGTAATCCCCCGGCTCCGCGCAAAAAATCCTTTCTGCTCAGTTTACCTTCTTCCATAACTCCCTCCCGTCGGAATATTTCCGGTCCTTCCTCATTTTGGCATATTAGGCAAAACCGGACTTGTTAAGGATTTTAAAAAAGACACAAGGTCCGCTTTCTCTTGACCGCTAAGTCTTAAAGGACGAATACCACTGCTTAAAAAAGGATTCGACTCCCCACCTCTATCATACAGATCGATTACCTGCTCTAGACTTGTTAAACTTCCGTCATGCATATAAGGAGAAGTTAATGCTATATTTCTTAGACCTGGAGTCTTAAATGCTCCCAGATCTTCACTAACTCCTGTGACCGCAAACCTACCCAACTCGGAAGATTCTATATTGGTAAGTATTTCTTCATCGGAAGTAGGATTGTTTTTTGATTCGGACTTTTTCTGGAGGATCTCTTCTAACTTAGGCTGTATTCTTTTGAAGCCAACTCCCAAATTATGGAATTTATCATCGATAAAGATCGCGTATGTTTCTCCTATCATATGGCAGTCTTGGCATCTTGCCTTCCCCATATACAGATTCAAACCTCGGATTGCAGACTCGGATAATGCTTTTTCTTCTTTTCCGAATCTATAACGATCAAAAGGAGAATTTCCGGAAATGATCGTTCTTTCAAAAGATGCGATCGCCATGGCAACATGATCGATTCCGATAGAATCCGGATCTATTCCGAAGACTGTCTTGAACTTGGAAGTATAATCCGGATCCGATCTTACGATCTTTATAAGATCGTCATGGCTGGAAAGACCATGCTCTACCGGATTTAAGAGAGGATCTTTGGACTGAGCTTCTAAATCGTTCCTTCTTCCATCCCAAAACTGTGTTCTATAGTAGGCTGCATTTAATACCGTAGGTGCATTTCTCGTTCCGGTAAGATTTTTAATACCTTTAGAGACCTTAAGTTTATCTACAAATGCCTGTTCCGGTTTATGACAGGTAGCGCAAGAAACTGTTCCATCCAAGCTGAATCTTTTGTCTGAGTATAATTTAGCGCCTAACGATACTTTATCGCTGGATTGAGGATTGTTTTTAGGGACAGGTATATCGGGTAATCCCAAAATCCCGCTCGGAATATAGGTAAGTTCCGTTAAGTCTGTGTCCTTCTTTTCTTTAGGACCGCAGCTTATACAATAAAAAATGAATATAAGAAATATATATCCTAAAAACTTGGAATCGATTCGCGAAAACAAAGATACTTTCATACGACATCGCCGACAAAATTTCCGCTTAGAATAGTTCTAGAATTAAAATAGGTCAAGGCCTACAGGGAGAAAAAGTTAGATTATTAGAATTTTTTTATCCTTCAACTTGAGAGTAAGTTTCAAAATTTATAAATAAGTTAAAACATTCGTTTTATTTAAAGTAATCAGATCTCATGAAAAACTATACATTCTTAAAGTATAATATATATGGAAGAATATCTAAAACCTTTGTTTATCTTCTCATTTCAAATCTTTTTACGTTATTTCATGCTTGGTGTAAACTCGACGGAAAATCGAAGTTTAGCAAGTTTTGGAAATTAATTATTTCCAAAACTAAAATAAAGGTACAAAAGCCCTGTCTAGAAATTCCAACACGCGATACACCCCGTCGAACTACCCACCCTTCACAAAATACTGAGCTTCTCTCTAACCAATTATACACTCTAAGACTCTTTTTCTAGCTTCTTCACTAAAATCAGCAGATTTATCCGTTATTACGGATACAATATCCGCCATGTCAAACTCAACTGTATTGCAAAAAGAAACCAGCAAAGTGCATGAAGAAGTCATAGAGGCGAATCGGAAGTACGTTTCCGAGTTCGGTAAAAAGGGAGAATTGGCACTTCCCCCTGCCAGAAGTTTTACGATCCTGACCTGCATGGACGCAAGATTGGATCCGGCTAAGTATGCGGGTCTTTCCGAAGGAGATGCTCACGTTATACGAAACGCAGGAGGAAGAGCGAGTGACGATGCGATCAGATCTCTCATCATTTCCCATAAACTTTTAGGCACGAAAGAATTTTTCGTGATCCATCATTCAGACTGCGGAATGGCATTATTCACGGACCAGATCATCCGCAACCTTTTGGAAAAAAGTCTAAAAACCGCAACCGTAGATTCCAGCGGATGGAAGAATAAAGAAGAATCAGGAGGATCGGATGAAGCTAGATTCATCTCCTTTCTAACATTTGAAAGTCTGGAAAAAAGTGTGGTAGATGATGTGAAAAGGATCAGAAACCATCCTCTGATCCCTAAGGATATTCCTGTTTACGGATACTTCTACGATGTGAAAACCGGAAAACTTGTGGAAGTGGAAGAAGCTACCAAGATCGGAAGAGCTTCTTGATCCTTAAAAAGAGTTACCGGAAGAAAACAGATCATTCATTTCTAATATTTTCTTCCGGTTTTTATTTAGATCCTGATAGAATATCCGAAAGACCAGATAATACTATGAAGCGGGATCTTTTGTTCTAAGTGTTTGTTCACAAGAGCCTGCTTTACATTAGGATCTAATCCGGAATTTTGGATGGAACTTAAGATAAGATCGTTCACGAATCCATAACCTTTAGAAGGATCTATAGTCAATCCATCATTAGAATTCCCTGTTAATGGACCTACCCAGGTTGCGCCAGGCACGGTTCCGACCGTTTGGCCTCCTACATTATTCGGATAATAGTAGTTATTATCTATCATATAAGTGTTCGGCCTGTAAACGTCGGTGAGCGAGAAAGAGAATCCCAAATACTTTACGGTTACCTTATAGTCTATATTCTTAAAACCGGACCTTCTATCTATATTATCGTTATAGTACTGATACCCGAAATCTATACCTGGTTGGATCTTAAAATTTTCAGTGATCTCATAGTCATGGAACACCGAGAATTTATGAAAAGTGGTACCATTAAACGCGTTAGTGGGATATCCCGATTCCAGGTCCTTCTCCCCTGCGATATTTGAACCGCCGATCCTTTCAGAAGTCACTCTCACATTATAGGTATAAGTCGGATGAATATACTTCAACACAGGCAATGCCCAGCCGAAAGTAAAAAGTCCTAGAGCAAAACTAGGCTGATTATTCGCATAATAGATCCAACCCGCATTCCAATCTCCTAAACGATTGGTGGACCATCTGTAATTGAGAAGAGTGGCAAGACCTTCTCTCAATCCGTTAGGCTCCTTTCTCAATCTGTTCGTATTCGGATCTTCCGCAACCTTCTCCTGATCAACTCCCGGCCCGTACGGATGTGATTGAAAAACTCCGTCCACATCTCTGTTCGTTCTTCCGGTCAATGGAGAATAATCCCTGATGATCAGTTGTAAACCTTCCACAGGAGTGGGAATATTCACCATCGTATCCAAGATCAATGATTTAGGAAGTTCAGAATAATGAAGATCTCCTCTTCTATCAAAAGCATTTCCGAATAAACTGTTACCGTTGATGAATACATCATTGGTCAAAGACTGGGTCCAAATCAGGTCATAATTTCTTTTTTGAGAGATCTGTTTTTGGTCCTTCAATTCCTGCACATTACCATCGGCCTGGACGCTTGCGACTTCCGATTTTGGAACCCGGATCGGGATGGAATCTTCTAAACTAAATATATAATATTCTTCCGCTTCCTTCTCCAGTTTGAGATTTTTTAGGACTTTCCCGGATTTTAGTCTCACCTCATCTCCTAAAAGAGATGTGATCAAAAAGAAGGAAAACAGCAAAATCGCTAAACTTCGGTAGGATTTCTGAATCGACCTAAGTGTTTTCATAGGAGTCTCCTCTGTTCCGTTTACGCAATCTTTGGGCTTTAAGGCAAAACGGAGCATTTCCCCAATAGTTCAATAATATTTGAACTTTAAAACTTAGAAAGTGCTTGTCAATCTTTTGTTCAAATATTATTGAACTTTATAAGGAGTACTGGAAAAAAAATTCCGATGTCTAAACAGCCAACTCACCCTAATTTAGATCAGATAGAATTGAACTCTATATTCGAGGCGGTAAGTGATCCGATCCGAAGGAAGATATTATTGGACCTTTCCGAAAAAGGAGAATCGAATTGTTCTACCTTTCTGATCTATGCACCTAAAACAAATCTTTCGTATCATATGGGGAAGTTAAGGGACGCGGGGATGATTTTTACTAGATACGAAGGAACCCAGAGATTTTCTATCATCCGTAAAGATGACCTGGAAAAAAAATTCCCAGGCCTGCTCGACACAATTTTAAAAAGTGCAAAAATAGAAAACAAGCAAGAAGAAGTTTCCCTGCTCAAAGTCTAACTCTAAACTTAACCTTTCATTAATTGTAAACCTTCGGCAATACTAACCACAGGTTTATATCCTAATTCTTTTTTGGCCTTATCGATACGGATGGTACATTCTTTTCCCATTATATCTACAGGAAATCTCATCATCGGAGGTTCTTTACGAATTCCGAATATTCTCCAGGTCCCCTCCACTATCATCGCTAAAAATCCAGCCAGTGCAGAAGGAACGGAAGCCTGAGGAAGTGTAATTCCTTGGGTTTGCATCATCTCCGTTAAAAATGTTTTCACAGTCCTATCTTCGTCATCTGTGATGAAATATATTTGGCCTGGTGTGCCCATTGTTAAAGCAAGTTCAGTTGCATGGACCAAATTCGGGATACAAGTCACTGAAGTTTTGGCTCTTCCTCCATCCAGCCACATAAATTTTCCTTCGGCCACCATCTTTTTGAGAACAGGAAGAACGGACGTATCTCCCGGACCCCAAACTAGTCTGGGTCTTAGAGCTATCGTCTCGAATCCTGGACGATTTGCGGAGACCACTTTTCTTTCGGCCTCTCCTTTTGTGCGGCTATAATAGTAAGGAGTTTTTTTAGGATAAGGATAAGTCTCATCTATCTGGACCATGTCTTGCCCATGAAAAAGTGCGGCCTCTGTTCCCATATGTATAAATCTTTTGACACCTGCTTTTTGAGATGCTTCTAATAAGCGAGAAGTTCCTTCTACATTTCCTTTCCAAAAATCTTGGTACGTTCCCCATGGGCCTACGAATGCTGCGCAATGGATCACTATATCAATTCCGGCTAGATCTTTTTCAGTGATAGATTCTAAACTTCCACTTACTATTTCAAAACCTTGCTGAGTTAAAGCAGAGTCCGTTTTTGGAGATCTGGACAATACTTTTACCTTATGTTTTTCTTTTAAATGACGAGCAATCGCTCCGCCCACAAATCCGGAAGCTCCGGTAATAAATACATTCATAACTTCTCCCAAGTTCAATTTTTCGGAACTTGGGAAGAAATGTATCTTAAAAACCGGAAATGGTCGTATAAAATTAATAAATTCTTTCCGAAAGGATCGACCGTATTCTCAAAGGCAAATATTCGATTTATTAAAAGAAAATTTTTGCCAAAGCAAAATAAAATCCACCTGCCGCAAAAATAGAAGAGATGGTCCATCTTGTCTGAGAAATAATCGCAGAATGAATATTGGACATCCCATTCCACATTTCGGATTTAATTTCTGTCCGCATATCCCCCATTTCGACCCTTAGCTCAGCAATCGAATTGGAAAACGCCTTGGATTCTTCTGAAAGTTTACGATCGAATTTTTGGGTCATTATCTCCTCCATGTTCTTCCTTCCTATCGTATGTATTTTATTCATCAATTCCAATAAAGATTTGGAAGCCTCTTCTCCCAAGGCATCTCGAATAGACTTAGATATCATAAATATATAATCAATTTCCATACTACCTCCGAGAGAAAGTTATTCAACACATTCCCCTCCCTCTATCTCTTCCTGTTCAGAAAAATTCTTTCCGCTCGTATCTTTTTAAGAGATGAAAGTGTTATATTTGGAAAATCGATTCCGCGGAATATTGATTCCACATATTATTTTTGCTTTTCCGGCATAAGGTCTTAAAGTCGTTGACCTTTCTATACTTTGGGAGAAAAATTCTTCGACGGAAGTGGATCGGAATGCGCTCATTTATAAAATATTATGTTTTTATTTTATTCAATTTGATCTTGGCCGCAAATTTAGAAACTTCGGAAGAAGTTCCTAAAACCGAAATCTCCGAAAAGAAAAAGCAAAAATTCGAATTATTATTAAAGAGACAAACTTATAGTTTTATTCCTTATAATTTCACTTCTTATTCTGAAAAAACCGATCCGAATACATCCATAGAAACAAACCATTTGCAGCAAAACCAAAAGGTACTGGTTCCTGCGGTTTTTAGTTATGAAAATTATGAGAAAAATTACAGAGCGGAGATCTCTTATTACGAAGTAGAATTGGTGAATCCGAATTCGAATGTGATCCGGTCCGACTCAAACGGTTTATCCGCAGAAAGATTGTATTATTCCCCTTTAGCAAGATCGGAATTCGAAACAAATTTTTATAAGATCATTTCTCCCGTTCAAAACTGGAATTTATATTTAGGCGGAGGACTTCGTAATATCAATAAGTATACCTACGGCAAATACATGTTAGATGGCGCTTTCCAGGAATATTTTTATACGTACGGCCCACAGATCTCTGTCCAATCTTCTTACCGATTCATGGAAAATTTTACCGCAAATTTAAGCTTGGATCTGTTTTATACGGAAGGAACTAGATTTTTCAAAACTCCGATGATCTCTACGGATACATTGGTTTTTACGAATGGAAGCGCCGGGACCAGAGGGATTTTCAGAGGTTATGAGTCCGAAATTTCTCTCCAATATAAATTCCATGAGAATATGAGATTTCATTTGGGGTATAACCAAATTTATTCTTATTTCAGTTATTTACATTTCGATCAATTGGATCTAAGTTATAATATTTCTTCACCTTCTTCTATCTCTATTAGTAATGGTTCCAGATCCGGGAACTATGAGATTTTAAGAGGATTCTTCTTGGGGTTTTCAGTTTTTTTTTAAAATGTTTCTTATGCAATTTTCTATACAGGGTTCAGGCGGAGAATAAACTGGAGACCAGAGATTAGAATGAGGTCATCTATCTTTCATTTACTAGTTCTCTTGCTTTTTATGGGATGTTCGGGGAAAGCCGAGGTCTATTCTCCACAAGCAAAAGATGGAATTTTAGATCTGAGAGACTGGGACAGAGATCGTTTCTCTACCGTTGCCTTAGATGGTGATTGGGAATTTGCAGATGGAGTTATCTCTCCCGATAATTTTACAAAAGACGGATCCATTTCCGTTCCCGGTGCATGGAACTCATTTATAAAGAACGGCAAACAACATGAGGGAGAAGGTCTAGGCACTTACAAACTCACCGTCTTACTTGACAAACCGGCAAAAGATCTGGCATTTCAAATCGGAGACGTATCTACGGCATTCAAACTTTTTCTAAACGGAAAACTACTGATCGAGAACGGGAAGATCGGAAATTCCAGAGAAGAAATGCTTCCTTCCTATAAACATCCGATTGTCTTAATAGATGAAGAGTCCAAAGAACTAAAACTCATATTACAAATATCAAATTTTTATCATAGAACCGGAGGTCTTCGCAAATCTATTAAGATTGGAGATACCCTAGCCGTTTTCGAGGAGAAAAAAAGACAGGTAGCGCTTGGCTGGGTAGTTTTCGGTGCCACCTTCTTCATGGGCCTTTATCATTTGATCTTATTTTTAATGAGAAGAGTGGACAAATCCGCACTTTGGTTCGGATTATTCTGCATCGATCTAAGTATCAGAGGTTTTTTTACGGGTTCCGTTTTTATATACGAAGTCACTCCCGACTCTTTCTGGGTTTATATCCATAAATTGGATATTTTAACCTTCGTATTGGCACTCCCCTTATTCTCCGTTTTTCTAAAAGCGGTTTTTCCTGACGAAAAATTCCATTCTTATTTTAATAATCTATTCATAGGTGTAAGTTCTATATTCTTTATTTTGGTCCTTGCACTGCCTTCCACCGAATATATGAACTATATTAGGATCTTTCAAGGTTTCGTGGGAATTAGTATAGTTTACTTCTTTATAATGATCGCTCTGTGTATTTTCAGAAAAAGAGAAGGTGCCATTCTATTCGCGGTGGGCTCCTTAATACTTTTCCTGACTACATTAAACGATATTTTAAACCAAAGTTTGATCATAAAAGCAGAATATTTAGCGAGCTGGGGCCTTCTCGCATTCTTATTCTCCCAAACCGTAATGCTTTCTGTCAGATTTTCCAACGCATTCGTAAGATTGGAAGAACTCCAAAAATCATTGGAACAAAAAGTAACCGAAAGAACCAAACAATTAGAAGAAGCAAAACATATCGCCGAAGAAGCGAATTCTCTTAAAGACACATTCTTATCTTTAGCGACTCACGACTTAAGATCTCCGATCACAACGGTAATCGGTATTTTACATTTGATCAAAAACGATTACGAACAATTGGACGATAAGTCCTTATTGGAATGGGTTGATAGAGCGGAATATACATCTTCTCAATCTTTAGAAATGATCGCAACACTCTTGGATCTGAATCGACTTAAATCTGGTTCGTTTCCTTTGGACAATAGTTTGATCTATGTATATCCGGAAGTAGAAGGTGTATTAGCGAAACTTCTTCCCCAAGCGGAAGCAAAAAAGATCCGTATCATCAACAAAATCCCGGATGATGTAAAATTGAACGTAGATCGAGCTTTATTCGCCGAAATATTTATCAATCTAGTTTCCAATTCCATAAAATTCTGCAGAGAAAATGATACGATCAGTATAGGATTTTCTAATAAGAAAAATGATCCGGAATTTTTTGTAGAAGATACCGGGATAGGAATACCTAAGGATATGATCCCCAATCTATTCTTAACAGAGATTAAATCCACGCGACTCGGAACCAAAAATGAATCCGGTACCGGTTTAGGTTTACCCTTGGTCTATAGTATTATAAAAGCGTATAACGGAAAAATTTCAGTAGAATCTGAAGAGAAAAAAGGAAGCAAATTTACATTCTGCATTCCTAGGATTTAAGTTTTAGAACAAATATCGCAATTTCCGCAGGAATGGAAACTTGCACCGAAATATTCGTATAAAAACTCCCTTCTACACTTTTCCGACTTCAAATACATAAGCATCTGATACAACCGATTCAAACTCGCCTTTTTTCTTTCTTCCAGAACTTTCGGGTCCGTTAAAACGTCCGGCAATTCTCCGCGTAAAACAAGAGACCTTCTCTCCAAATCTCCCGATGTAACTCCATGTCTTTCGAAAAGATTGAGAACCGTCTGTAAACGGTGATCGCCTCGATTCTTATGCACTACCATTGATTGTAATTCTTCATATTCAAGAGAGGATAATTTCTCTCCAACCGACTTTAAGACCCTATGTACTCGGATCATAAAATTCTCATCCGGATTCTGCCATTCGATAAAATCCATAAGAACAGATAAGTCGTCTTGGTTATAAAACAAAAGACAGTCGGAAGGATTACCATCCCTTCCCGCTCTTCCTATTTCCTGGTAATAAGATTCCAAAGAAGAAGGTAGTTCGGCATGAATGATCGTGCGAATATTCGCCTTATCCACTCCCATCCCGAATGCATTCGTGGCTAAGAGTAATGTGTTTTTAGAATTTAGAAAATCGTTTTGGATCCTTCTTCTTTTATCGGAAGGCAGCAGCCCGTGATAAACTCTATACCGGATCTTCTCCATATCCAAAAGTTCCGAAAAACTTTCTATGTTTTTGATCAGATTAAAGTATACGATCGTATTTCCTTGCAGATTTTTTAGATAAGAGATCAGTTCCTTTGCCTTAGAAGAAGAATCCACGAAAGTCCTGACTTCCAAATAAAGATTCGGCCTGGAAATCCCTTCGTTATATACTTCGATCTCCGATTCGGATAAACCGATTTGTTTGATTATATCCTTTTGGATCTCTTTTGTCGCTGTTGCAGTTAATGCGATTATCCTAGGATATTTTAAGATCTTTCTAAATTCGTGGATCTTTGTGTAGTCAGGCCTAAAATCATGTCCCCATTGGCTGATACAATGGGCCTCGTCTACAACCAATAAAGAAACTTTTCTGGTCTTGAATATTTCCAAAAAATGGAACTTACGAAATCTTTCGGGAGAAACATAAAGAATTTTATATTTTCCATTCTTCAAATTTTCATAACGAAGATTACGTTCTTCTTTAGAGATAGATGAATTCACGAACTCCGCATCTATTCCTAAAGATTTCAGTTTATCTACTTGGTCTTGCATAAGAGCAATCAATGGAGAAATTACAACGGTCAATTCTTCCAAGGCCAAGGCAGGCAATTGGTAACATAAAGATTTACCCATACCAGTAGGCATGATCACTAGACAGTTTTTGCCTTCTAAAACATCTCTGATAATTTTTTCTTGAGAAGATCTGAATTCGGAGACTCCGAATATCTTTTTTAATTCTTGTAGATCGGACATTCGGACAGTTTCCTTTTTGGAGCCGATCCTATTTTTGCCAATCCGGTTTTAAATTCTTTTGGAGAATAAAAAAAGCCCCCGTCTCTCGACGAGGGCTTGGAAACCGTTCAGAGAGCTTAGAACGATACTTAGTACTGGTTTTCCAAACAAGTAATCTCCGTATTACGGTTCGAAATTAAAGTGTGGCTTACACAATAATTCTCCACCGGTGGAGGGTTATTTGTAGGATAATAGTAAGTCGCAGAGGTCGTGCTGATAGAACTACCATAATATCCAGTCGGACCTAAGTTTCTGTCTTCCCTTGGAATAATTCCACAGGCCCAGCCTTCTCCCCAATAATCGAAAACTACTCTTCTATAATATCCCGCATTTGAGCCGGAGTAATATCGAGAGTATCCAGAAGGACAACTTGCTGTAGGAGCAGTCCCGTTATCTTGCACAACATTTGTTACGAACGCACAATTGTGAAGATTACAACCCTGTGATTCGACTGCAGAACCCGCACAGCCTTGTGTAGGATCCAAACAAACTCTGGATCTGGATTGGGTTCCAGGTCCACATTTAGTACTACAAGTACTCCAGCTTGAGAAGGTTCCCCAACCGGATGTTCCTTCTAAAGTTTTTGCACTTAGAGTTCCAATCCAAGAACTTTTATTTCCCACATCATCCACTGCGATAATACAGAAATTGTACACAGTATTCTGCAACAATCCTCCCACTATATAGGACACGGCCTGACCCGGAACGTAATTATCTAAGTTCGGATAACGTGTGTCTACCGCTGCACTACATTCCGCGTTATTTGTGATCGGAGAAAGTGATACTCCTATCTTATAACTGGATACCGGTCCGACCATTCCGTCGTCTCCGACATTATACCAATTCAGTTGGATTTGATCTAAAGAAATAGCGGCTGCAGATCTGCTGGAAACCGGATCAGGAACCACACTATCCAAGTCCTTAGCGGAAATTTGAACCGAGTCTATGCCAGTTCTTGCTCCCCCGAAACAGGTTCCAGGATCATCCTTAAAGGAAAGTTCCAGTAGATAATTGCCGGGAATATCCGGAACGAAAGACGCAGACAACTGGTTTGCATTCGTAATATTAGAATCTAATAATGCAGATCCGACCGGTCTGCTGATAAATCTCCATTGGTATGAATAGTTGGATACATTCGCTCCACAAATCCCTTTATCAGGATCGGAAGAGTTCGTACCATTCAAATTCACGACTTGAGAGATCATTCTATCCAATTGGTCCGGCCCTGCATCCACAATAGGAGCCTTATTACTCATACGTGTCCTTGCAGAAACTGTTCCGTTCCAACTGCTGCGATTGCTTACTTCATCATACGCTCTCACGCAGAAATAATATCTGGTATCTTCCGAAAGATCATTTACCCTAAATGTGACAGACGATCCTGCTGTAATACCGAATAACGCATTCGGGATCGAAACAGCCCCGTCACAATCGTTATCAGTATTGATCACGTTGGTGGATTTACGAACATCATAAGCGGCCGCGATGCCGGTATTATTATCATCTCCTACGGCAGTCCAAGTTAGATCCACTGAAGTTTCGTTTACGGTAACCGCATTTAAATTGGTGATATTTCCCGGACGAGTTAAGTCAGGAGTAGCCGGAGTTGTTGCCTGAACAGTTCCTGTCCAAGAACTTCTGTTCCCGTTCCAATCGAATGCACGAATACAATAATAGTATGTGCTGTTCGGAGAATGTCCGTTGATATCCAATACTTCAGGTAAACCGGAATTTTTCGGGACTAAGGAATGCGCAATTGCAGGCGCGGAATCACATTGAAGGTTGTTAGTGATCGCGGCAGAAGCCCTTCTTACCTCATATGCCGCGGCACGACCGGAACCGCTATCATTGCCCGGAGCGGTCCAACGAAGTCTTACTTGAGTGAATGTCATTGCAGTTGCAGTCAAGTCGGTGATAGAACTTGGAGCAACGGAATCCACTACTGTCACTTTTGTGGTAGCGCTGGTATTTCCTATAGTTGCAGTCACTCCCGCAAGCCCGGGAGCATTCGCATGTAATGTGGAATTTGTCAAAGTTCCTACCGGAACTCCGCTGACTGCATTTCCTGTAACGACCATATTCGGACGAACATAACGTGGTTGACCCGCAAAAGATGCGGATACTGCAAAAGTAACATTTTCACCCACGTCCATTTTCAGAACGGAAGGGATCAAAGTTAAACTATCAATAGGAGGATTTGTTTCTCCATTAGGAGTGCGGTCCGCAATATTCGGGATCCCATCCGTATCCGAATCGGGAAACAGAGTGGCCGGCGGAGAAGCAGCACTATTTGGATTAAAACCGTTATCCACTTCCCAAGCATCTAGATATCCATCATTATCCTGGTCTGTTTTGAATCCGGAAGTATAAGTGGGATTTCCGGCATCTACAGGATATTTAAATGTGTCCGAAGTAGGATGACTGGAATTATTTCCATAAGAATCCACAGCCAAGACCTGCATTTGGATCCCGCCAGAAACCATCGCTTCATATGGAATATTTGCGCTGTACCAATTTCCGGATTCAGGAGTCATGGGAATAGCAACCAAACTATTTCCTACCGTTCCGGTAAGAAGATACACTTGCATTGGATCCCCATCCGGCTCTATAACTCTAGTCCTGACCATATAAGGTAAATAAGAACAATTCGTTTTAAAATAATAGAAAGCTCCCATTATATTCGGAGCATTATTTCCCGCCGGAGGAGTTCCCCCGCCGAATACCGAAAATGTACGAGTGGAAATCGTGATTTTATCGCCGTTTATGGATGTTCTTCCGGTATTCCAACCTCCGGTAATCCTTCCTGAATTATTATCTTCAGGCGTTTGGCTGATCACAAATCCCTGGGACTTCTTCCGATTTAAATTCAGAGAACTTAATTTATCAGAATCTAATGTGATTGTTATGATAACGTCCTTTTTAAATCTATAAGAAGGAGTTATTTCATACAAAGAAGTTGTAGGAAAATATCCTTGTGGAAGAGAATTGGAAGGCGGATCGTATTTAGTGATCTCAAAAGATTCTTCTCCATCCATCGCACCTTCCGGGATGAAAACCGTAAAAAGACCGTCTGTGGATTGTATGGTGGTCCCGCTTGGCCCGGAATTTCCGCTTCCTGCGAATACTCCCGCTTTTTCCAATGATAAGAATGACAAATTAGATTTCTCATCCCATCCGACAATTTTATTTAAAACTTGGCAGCCCGCAAGAAAGCTTGTGACAGCTAACGCTATACCTACCGAGCGAATTAGATTACGCATCTTAGTTCTCCTAATCTCAAATTTCACTTAACGTTCATTTTTAGATTTTGAAGAATATAACCCAAACGGATTAAGTTCCGTCAACTGGAGAAAATTTTTTGACTAGTTTTACATAAAATTTGAAAAAAATTTACGGATCAGGGAACCTTCTCTCGATTTTTTTACCCCGTTTTGGATAAAATTTTTTGTAGCGCTCCCTACAAAAATTCAGACTCTTTGTTATTAAACTTTTAACCAAGAGAACAAAATGAATCTTTCCATATTTAGAAATCTTCTGATCACCTTAGGCTCTGTGTTTACCGCAGGCTTTTTATATTTAGTGCTCCCACCTTTATCACAAAACTTCGATGTGATCGGTGCGTTCTTAGGAGGATTTGTAAATCCGTTCTCCAGCGCTTATGCCCTGGATATAATTTTTACCTGGCTTGTGCTCGCGGCTTGGATCGTATATGATGCAAAAACAAAAGGGATCAAGAATGGATGGATCGCACTTCTACTCGGTGTGGTTCCCGGTGTGGCAGTCGGAGCTGCTTATTATATTTATCTAAGAGAAAAGCAAGGCCGCAATTGATTTTGTAGGAATTCCAATATTCGGTTTCCATATGATGGAAACCGACCAATCTCCAGGGGACTACAAAACCATTCTATCTTCTAAAATTGGTGTGGGCCAATCTAATCGAGTTTCATATTTTGGATAATCCCATAATTTATTGAACGGTTTGAAGGAATCGTATGAACTCCAACTCTCCCATTGTTTCCATCCAAAACCTCTCCAAATCCTATTCCAACGGATTCCAAGCCTTAAAAAATATAAACTTGGATATTGAAAAAGGAGAGATCATCGCTCTTTTAGGCCCGAATGGCGCCGGAAAAACGACCCTGATCTCTATTATCTGCGGGATAGTAAATCCCAGCTCCGGTTCCGTTTCCGTCGGCGGTTACGATATTATCAAAGATTACAGAAAGACCAGATCCATGATAGGTCTTGTTCCCCAAGAACTCACAGTCCATGCATTCGAATCCGTTTTGACTACTACGAATTTTAGCAGAGGCCTGTTCGGAAAATCGCCTAACAAAGAATATATCGAAGAACTTCTAAAATCTCTTTCTCTTTTAGAAAAAAAAGACCAGATGATCATGACCTTATCCGGAGGAATGAAAAGAAGAGTACTGATCGCAAAAGCATTATCTCACGAACCATTAGTCTTATTTTTAGATGAACCTACCGCAGGTGTGGATGTAGAGCTTAGAAAAGATATGTGGAATGTAGTAAGAGCTCTCAGAGACAAAGGTGTCACCATCATCCTCACCACACACTATATCGAAGAAGCGGAAGAGATCGCAGACAGAGTCGGTATCATGAACAAGGGAGAATTGGTCCTTGTAGAAAAGAAAACCGAACTAATGCATAAATTAGGAAAAAAACAGATCTTGTTGGATCTTGTTTCTCCTCTCCAAAGTCTGCCGAATAATTTTAACGGTTATGAACTGGAATTAAAGAACGAAGGAAAACAATTATTGTATACCTACGACGGCCAGGAAAAACAAACCGGGATCGCAAACTTCTTGGAACAATTGAGAAAATCCGGAATAGAATTCAGGGATCTGAATACCACCCAAAGCAGTTTGGAAGAAATTTTCGTACAATTAGTGAAGGAATCCAAATGAATCTGAACGCAATCAAAGCCATCTATTTTTTCGAAATGGCAAGGACAAGAAGGACATTGATGCAAAGTATTGCATCACCTGTTCTTTCTACTTCTTTGTATTTTATCGTTTTCGGTTCTGCGATCGGATCCAGGATCCAAGAAGTGAACGGAGTGTCTTACGGTTCCTTTATCGTGCCGGGACTGGTTATGCTTTCTCTATTGACTGAAAGTATTTCCAACGCTTCCTTCGGGATCTATTTCCCTAAATTTACCGGAACTATTTACGAAATTTTATCCGCACCGGTTTCCAGCATGGAAGCAGTGATCGGTTTCGTAGGAGCTGCAGCGACCAAGTCTTTGATCTTAGGTTCCATCATGCTTGCAACAGCTTCTTTGTTTGTCGAAATTAAGATCGCTCATCCATTCTTGATGGTGTTCTTTTTGATACTAACCTGTGTTTCATTCAGTTTATTCGGGTTTATCATAGGGATTTGGGCGGATAATTTCGAAAAACTGCAAGTCATTCCTATGTTAGTCATCACTCCTTTGGTTTTTTTGGGGGGAAGTTTTTATTCCGCAAGCATGCTCCCTCCTTTCTGGCAGACTGTTACTCTATTCAACCCGATCCTATATCTGGTCAGCGGGTTCAGATGGAGTTTTTACGAAATAGGAGATGTAAGCCTTGAGATCAGTTTAGCAATGATCTCTCTTTTCTTAATTTCTTGCCTATGTGTTGTAGCTTGGATGTTCAAGACTGGATATCATATTAAGAAATAATAAAACAGTGGGGAATACGGCCTAAGATCCCTTAGGCTGTCCATTCCCGTTCGAAAAGCGGTCCGAATATTTTTTCAAAAGATCCTGTACTTTCGAAATAGATTCGTTGGAAGGATCCAAACGGACCGCATCTTTTAAGATAGAATCCGCCCTATCGAAATTTTTGACCGCTATATAGATCTCAGCCAGATTCGTTAGATTTTTGATATGAGAAGGTTCTCTCAATCGAAGACGTTCACTAAAGTCCAAGGCCTTTCTGATCTGACCCGCCTTTCTTGCAGCAAAAGAAGCCACATACAAGATCTCACTATCTATCGGATTCATCTTAAAATAATCTTCCGCATATCTTGCGGCCTTTTGGTAATCTTTTAACTTCAAGAAAAGTTTTATAAAATTCTTTTTGACTTCCGGAACTCTGCTATCCAAAGATTCCGCTTCTTCTAAATAACTAAGCGCCTCTTGGGTATCTTTATTTAAGAAGGTTTCCTTTGCGCTTCTGAGTAGTTCCTTGATCCTTTGCCTTTTTTCGTCTTGAGGGATTGTATGTTTTCCGTTTCCAGTAAAAGATAATCGGATCAGAGAAAGATCATCGCTTAATTTACCGTTATTCAAAATGACATTATAGATCTCTTGAAGATCTCCTCTTCCCTTTTCCACGGAATTCAAGAATAACTTTTCATCATCATTGATGATCCTATCCCCATCCGAATCCATACCCACGATAATATCATCCCTGCCATCGGATCCGACAAAGATACAATCCCCCGGCTCCAACTGGAATGTTTTGATAAAAATAGTACCTTCCACTCCGGTTGTTCCTAATTTCCTGAACATGAACTCATTCTCTATAAAACTTGCGATCCCATCCCGGTACAAAACCGTCCAAGGATGTTCCGCATTAATATAATATAATATTCCGAGTTCATCATCCACGAGGCCGATCACGGAGGAGACCAGCATAGAACCGTCAAAACTTTCGAATACCTTATGCAATTCGATAAATGCGTTCTTCAACCATCTTTCCGGAGATTGTTTTTTGATCGTGTCCACTACTCTGGTCCTTTCGATAATGGATTCGAAAACGGAACCCAAAACCAGCGCTCCTCCCGCACCCTGCATGGATTTACCCATCGCATCCCCGTTCAAAAAAACGGTATAAGATCTGCCCTGCAAATCTATATGATTGGAGATATTCAAATCCCCGCCGATCTCATCTTCATGTTTCCTAAAAGTGAATCTTTTCTTTTGTTTCAGAAGAAATTCCACTTTTACGTTTTCTTGATTTGCCTTATTCGAACCTAAGGGTTTGATCAAAAGAGAAGTTAAAAAATAATCCGCATCCTGTTGTTGTTTTAGTTCCTGGACCTCGTTTAATGTCTGTTCCAGTTCCTTTGTCCTGTCTTTTACCTTCTCTTCCAGTTCATTGGCATATTGTTCCAATCTTTTTCTGGCGGCCTGAATGGATCTGGCCATTCTATTAAAAGATCTTGCGATAAATCCTATCTCGTCCTCTACTCTTGGAACCAATCTATATTCCAAATTCCCGGAATTCACTTCGGTCAATCCGACTACGATATCTTCCATCGGTTTTACGATCGCATTATGGAAGAAGAATCTAAATCCAAAACTAATAGTAACTATCATCACCAAAAGACAGATCACCATTACTAATGAAGGAGAATGCAAATATTCCCTGAAGGATCTGTAAGTGAATCCTACCTCGTAAATTTTTTCATTCTCAGGGTGGATTACCAAATAGGCCAAATAGAACTCCGGAGTTTTTTCATCCGCTTTATTAAATTTGGCCCCTCTATACATCCTTTCTCCCACTTCTCTTAAAGAAGTTAACGGAAGAATGAAGGAAGATCTTACCTCTAACTCGGATTTTCCGGAAGATATATCCTTCTCCACTTTTTTGCGAACTTGCTCGAGCACTGATCTTAAACCTATCTCTTCCGAATTTAAGAGTTTAAGCACCGCCGCCGGATCATTTTTAGAAGGAAGATTGGAAAATTTATTTTTTATAATATTCAGTTTTTTATTTAAGAAACGAAAGAAATCGATAAGCTCCTCATCCGAAACTTTTGTTTCTCCTTTTGATTCGTAAAAATTCTTAATCCCTTCCGAATATGCGTAAAACTCTTTAGGAGAATTAGAAAGAATGACCTTAGATCTTTCCCATCTTTCTTTAGCGTTCAATGTTCCCATATTGGCAAGTTTTCGGATTGTATTAAAAAATTTGATCTCTAAACGATCTTCCGGATCGAACCTAGGGTCCTTCTCCCCTTTCTCTAAAACGAACTCTTTAGATTCCGGATCAAAGGATAGAAGGTAGGCAAATCCCTCCGGTTTCTTACCTTGAAACGCGGCAAGTTCGGAAGCTTGTACTTTTAATGTGTCAAAGGAAGTTTCATAACCGTTTAATATCGCATAACCGACTAACTGGAACGCTAAAAGGAAAGTAGCCATAGTCACAGCCACAATCTTACTCAAAATGGTGGTCCTTTCCTTGGTAGCATTCGCGTAAATGATCAATACAAGAAAAAGACCGGCTACAAGCGCAATATCGGTAGTATGTTGGAATACTTTTCTAGAAACGGAGCCGTCCCTGCTCATTACATTCAGAATACCGGGAATGATCGTGATGGTAGAATAAGCGATCGCGATATAAATGATCCATCTTCTCTCTTTTCCTCTCTCTACAATTGCTCTCCAAGTAGCGGAAGCCAAAAAGGAAAAGTTATATATCAAAATTATAATGGAAAAAATTTTGTAGAACTTATGGGATTCGAAATCCCAATAATTGCTGCCTATATTAAAACGATGGTCCGATTGTAATGTCACCGCAATAAATGCAGCTTCGACAATCGCGAGTCCCGCATATAGAATAGAATAAACGGTTAAACCGAACTTAACGTTTCTTGGATTCGGAAAATAAAAGAAAAATATAAAACACTGAATAAATCCCATCATAGGAGAAGGGATCGCCAACCAGCGATGGATGATCGTCCATTGATCAAAGGAAATGAACGCGATAATGTAAGCTAAATGAAATATGGTCATCGCCAAGGTGGAGAGACCCAAGTGAAATGCTGCCTTACTTCTATCCTTTATACTTAAAAAGAAGAAGGTAACGTAAATGGAAAAAAGACAGGCTAATAGAGAACCGAAAAAGTAAAAATTAAAATAGAACTGATCCATATCGGCAGCATAAAAAGAATCTCGAAACCGGTTTCCGTCAAGAAGATTGTTTGAGAATTAGAACCGGTTATAGGAGAAGAAGCGATTAGAACGATTCCATTCGAAAAAGCGACTAAGCTCCCAATCTCTCCTGCTCTGAATTTCTAGGAGAAAGACCATGTATCCTTTTATAAGCTTTGGAAAAAGCAAACGCAGAAGAATAACCCACGGTCCTTGCAATCTCTTCCAAGGTAAAATTTTCCTCTGCCATCAGAGCTTTACCCCTATCCATTCTTAATTTTGCCAAATAATCCATGGGAGTGGACCCCAAAACATCTCTGAATCGATTTGCAATAGAAGCCCTTGAAACACCGACTGCTCTGGATAATTTTTCCAAGGTCCAAGGATGAGAAAGTTTTCTGTGTAATGCTTCTAATGCCCTCAAGATCTTTTCGTCTTTAAACGCACTTCTCCATCCGGGAGAAGAAGAAGGATGGGTCTCCAGCCAGTGTCGGATTACGTAGTATAGAAGAATATCGGTCAATCTTTGCAGTATCAGATCGGAACCGATACCTGAATCCAATTCTTGAGAGATCAATACTTGGGTAGTGTTCAATGGATGATGCGCTAAAACATCGGATGACTTTACTAAAATAAAATCAGGGAGTTCTAAAAAGAACGGATGTTGTACCGTTTCAGGAACCTCGTAACGAACTGAAACAAATGTGGTTAAAGGTAGTTTTTCGGACTTCTTTTGTTTTTCGGATAATTCTCTGAACTTGGCAATGTCCACGACCTTATCATTGGGAGAATATACCAGCTCATGATCCAAACCTTTTGCAACGAATAGAATATCTCCTTTTTCCAAATGGATCAGTTTGCCTTTGATCCTTGCATAACAAGAACCTTGGGAAAGAATATGGAATCCTCCGCTCCTTTCACAAGGAAAACGAAATCCCCAAGGTTTATACAGGGAAGTTCTGGCGAGTAGATCCGCTTTCCAGCCTGCATTTGTCAATATTTCCGAAAGAATGTCCATATTTTAAGAATAAACTATAATATCCAAAAGTCGATTCCTTTATACTCTTGGATATGTTTTTTAGATCCTGAGACATAGCCTAAATCCAGAACATCTTGTATCATTTAAAGTTACAGGAGAATAGATCAAATGAAAATTTTCGTTTATGGTGGAGCTGGGCAGATCTCCAGTTCGGTAATTTCTAAACTATTGGATTTAGGTCATGAAGTATATGCAGGCACCAGAAAACCTGAAGCAGGCAAAAAACTTCCGGGACTAACCTGGGTATTTGCGGATGCTACCCAGCCTACAAAAGGAATAGAAGTTTTGGAAAAAGTGGAGAGAGCCTTCTTCATTTCTCCCCCTGGATACACGGACCAATATTCAGTATTAAACCCTTGGTTCGAAAAAGCCAAAACTTCTTCTTTAAAGAAGGTAGTTTTAATGAGCGCAATGGGAGTGGACTTTGCTCCTCCCGAGGCCCCGTTCAGAAAATTAGAGATCAGTTTGGAAAACTCGGGAGTTCCTTTTACTATCTTAAGACCGAATTGGTTCATGCAGAACTTCCAAACATATTGGCTTTCCGGAATATTAAAAGATAAGAAGATATTCTTCCCTGCCGGAAATGCAAAGACCAGCTTTATCCATACGGATGATATATCATCCTCGGTAGTTTCCGCTCTTTTGAATGATCAGTTCAACGGAAAAGGGATCACATTAACCGGAAAAGAAGCTCTCACTCATGAAGAAGTAGCTGAAAAAATTTCTAAACATACCGGCCTAAAGATAAGTTACGCAGATATCAGCCCGGAGGAATTTAAGACAGGTCTTTTACAAGCAGGTGTGCCGGAAGACTATGCAAGCTTTATGGTATTCATTGCCGGAGCATTAAAAGAAGGTCATTCTTCTCCTATACTAAATACCGTTCGGGAGATTACAGGAAAAGATCCTATCTCTTTCGATGAGTATGCGGAGCAAAACAAAAAGGTCTGGTTGAATTAAAACAGTCTCTTGTTCGACCTTGATCCGATCTTTGGATCGATCGAGGTCGAGCGATTGTTACAAAACCGAGATCACCTAATTATAAAAAGTCGAAATGGAAAAATAGTACGAAAGTTTTAGTGCACAGCGCGTTTGTCGATCAAACGCTCGATAAAAATCTGAAATAGCAGCCCCATTCGTTGCTATTTATCATGTATTCAGTAATCCTCTTGACAATTAGTCATTTATGCAAAATCTAACAAGTCCGATATGGAAGCCTCCATTCTTTTCTCCCATCATGCAAGCGGAGTTTTCTCCTTATTCCTTTTAACATTCGTTTTGAGCGGATTCTTGATATTCAAGAAGAACAGGACCTTGCCCACATATTACTTAATTGTAATGTATCTTGGATACGGGACGATGTTCTTCGGTTATTTCCTCTCCTACTCCATATTTAGCCCTTTAGCGGCGTATCATAGATACTTAACTGTTTCTGTGATCTTCGGGATAGTAGGGTTTATAGGTTTCTGTTATCATTTTCCAAAAAACATTTATCCAAAAGAATCGAAGATTATCATTCCACTATCCCTGGTAATCGCATTAGCTGCATGGGTCCATTTTGTTATCAAAACGGCTGGAATGGAAAAGATATACCTATTCTCAGCTCACCATTATAGTTTCGATTTCGGAAAAGAAGCAAGTTTTGCGATCCTTTTGTGCTTTATCATCAGCACGGTAATCCTGATCAGAAAGATCATCTATTTCTCTCGTTATACCGGAATATTCCAACAATGGGATACTTCCGCCAACTCTTTAGCTCTTCCCGTTCGGATCCTTGTTAAAACTCTCGTCTTTTTACCTCTGAATATAATGAGGATTATTCTTCCATCCAGAAAGGAAGGGATCGCATTGAGAGCGTTTTTAGTCACTGTGATCTTAAACATACTAAATGCTTATAATAACGTATTAAATAAGTCCGGAGTTCTGTCTTACGACACATACGCGATCACATATTTTATCCTATCGGTGATCACCATATTTTTCATCCAAAGTGCTTACTTGAACCATTCTCCAGAACCTACCAGCTTTATGGGAAAGATCCTTTCCAGCGCTGTGGTTACCGTCGTATTGGCCTTGGGGGCGATCAGTTATATCACCTTATTCTCCACCGATAGATCTATCGAAAAAGAAGATCTTGTAGAGATGAACTCGGTCAAAACGGAGATCAGAAACGGAGATACGAATTTTCCTCCGAATGTTAGATACGTTCTATCCCGTCCTGTCGGCCCGGGCATATTCGATCATAAATATGAGATCCTTTTTTCCAAAGACGGTTTGAACCAAACGATCCTGAAAGAAGGAGAGAAGTATTATAAAAACCAACAACTCAAAGAAGCGGTCGAAAAGAATAAAAAACTACATAAAGGAAAGTCTGAATCCGAATTAGAGACGATCACTCTAAAGGAAATGAAAGAAACGGATCTTCCTTTAGGTTCCAGGCTCTATAGGGTCGCCGGAGATTTTTATATCCATTATGATTTCGTGATCGGGCCAACGAGATATGAGGTCGGATTTGCTTATGCGGAATTTAGGCAAGTGATCCACGATGTCGCCCGCTGGTTGATCTTGATCATTTTTGGAACAACAATCTTCATATTGATCGCATTCCCTATTCTGCTTAGGGTCAGCTTGATCCATCCGCTCAATAATCTTTTATCCGGTGTGGAGAAGGTGAACCATGGAGATCTGAATGTAAATGTTCGGATCAAAACCATGGACGAGATCGGCTTCTTGTCCCTATCATTCAATTCGATGGTGGATTCGATCCGGGTCGCCAGAGAACAATTACAAGAACATGCGGACCATCTCGAGGAAAAGGTAGAAGAACGTACAAAAGAAGTCCAAGAAAAAATGGAAGAAGTCCAAAGACTAAAAATCCAACAGGACGGGGACTACTTCTTAACTTCGCTGCTCGCCAAACCTCTATTCTATAACGCGAATAAATCCTCTAAAGTAAATACGAACTTCCTTATCAGACAAAAGAAATATTTCGAATTTCGTAATAAACAAGGAGAACTCGGAGGAGATATCTGCTTAACCGGAAATTTAAGATTAGGAACTCCCGATAATTACAAAAAATACACGATGGCGATGAATGGGGACGCCATGGGAAAATCAATGCAGGGAGCAGGAGGTTCCTTGGTCATGGGAGTTGTGATGAACTCCATTATGGCAAGATCCGCCGCTAACAAAAGAGTTCTGACAAAAACACCGGAAGAATGGCTGACTGAGACCTATATGGAAATCCATTCGGTATTCAAAAGTTTTGACGGGACCATGGTCATCTCTGCGACCGTAGCGTTGATCGACGATGAAACGGGAGAAATGTTCTATTGGAACGCAGAACATCCTTTCTCGGTATTATACAGGGATGGCAAGGCTTCCTTCTTAGAAGATACATTAGAACTTCGTAAATTAGGATTGGATTCCGAATTCGAATTTAAGGTGAAAAAATTCCAACTTCATCCTGGAGATCTGATCATACTTGCGTCCGACGGAAGAGACGATCTTTTATTATCCGTACACAACGAAAAGAGGATCATCAACGAAGACGAAAATGTATTCTTAGATGTAGTAGAAAGATCTCATGGAGATATCAAATCCATCGAAAAAAATATCCGAAGTATAGGAGAGGTCATCGATGACCTCTCTATTCTAAGGATCGGCTTCCAAGAAGTAAACACTCCTGCAATCGACCAAAGGGATGATCGAAATGACTTCGCGGATAAGGTAGTGTTACAAAGCCTTTATAAAGAAGGAAAAGAATTGTATAGAAATGGAGAAGCTCAAAAAGCGATCTCTATTCTATTAGATGCGTATGCAACGGATAATAATAATCAAAAATTGAACAAACTACTAGGTTTGATCAGCTTTAAAGAAAAGGATTATCCATTAGCCGTAAAGGTCTTGAGCAAATATCTAAGCCAAGATCCGGATACGGCGGAGCTTTGGTATTATCTATCCATCGCGGAAAAACGTATCGGCAATTTAGCTCAATCCTTAGAAGCGGCAATGATGGTAAATCAAATGCAGCCGATGAATGTACAAAACCTGGTCCATCTTTCAGATCTAAATCGACTTTTAGGAAATAAAGAAGAAGCCATCGGCTTCACAAAATCCGCAGAAGAGATAGATCCGGATAATAAGAATATCCGAAAACTCAAAAAATTATTAGAGATGGAATCTTAAACTTAAGCCCTTTTAATTCCAAGGTTCTCTAAAAACTTCAAAAGGGATCGAAATAAAGGTCCATATACTTAGAGTAAATAGGAAAGAATCGAATCGATCCAGAAAACCTCCATGCCCAGGAAGTATGGAGGAAAAGTCTTTGATCGAAACTTTTCTTTTGATCCAGCTTGCCGCCAAATCTCCTGCTAAGGCTAAAAATCCGAAAAGAGGAAGGATCCAAATACATTTCCAAGAAAAATTTCCCCAGAAGGAAAACACGAATCCGGAAAATAGAAATAGATACGATAACCCTCCCATAAATCCTTCCCAAGTTTTATTGGGGCTGATTGTAGGAGAAATTTTTGTATTTCCCAAACTCTGCCCTACGATCTGACTAAATGCGTCAAATCCTGCGATTCCTAAATACAACCATAGACACAATTTAGGAGAGAGGACGAAAAACGAAAAACATGCCATAATCCCTAATACTAGATATATCCCTAAAATGGAAAAAAATTGAACAGGTCTTTCAATGGACAGAGTTCGAATAAGTTCGATACCGCCTAATAACAAAAGAACGGAAATGAATCCGAGCCATAAATACCCTCCACATACTGCGAATAAGGAAGACAAAGAAACGATTAAAGCGTAAGACCAGTATTTTCGAGATCTCAAAGTCCTTTCTTCTT
This sequence comes from Leptospira dzoumogneensis, assembly GCF_004770895.1. Lineage (NCBI taxonomy): Bacteria > Pseudomonadati > Spirochaetota > Leptospiria > Leptospirales > Leptospiraceae > Leptospira > Leptospira dzoumogneensis. The sequence goes on from NZ_RQHS01000022.1 coordinate 162,367, forward strand.
TAGAACGTCCTTTTGAGGAACGAAAAAACCAAATCCCTCCGACCAAAAAGCCAAAAATTACGAAACCCAGTACAGGCAAGGATCCATTATCTAGGTCCATGTATCCTCAAAGACCCGGGGAGTACTTTTACGGAAAAAGAAATTACGTTTTTATAAATTTCTCCGTCTACCATAAGGATCTCAGGAGATTCGAAACTTACAACAACCGAATTCACTTGAAATGGAGCTTTCGGTTCATAAAAATATTTTCGAGAAAGAACGGAAAGATTATGTAAGGTCTGTCCCAAAATTCCGGAGTTCAGCTCCAAAACTTCTAATTTTCCGTCATTTGGTCTTGCATTAGGAAATGCCAAAAAATTCGCAACATGTCTGGTATTATTCAGAATACATCCGGTAAGAGGAATTCTGTTCCTAGACTCTTCGTCATAAGATACACCATACATTTTTCTTTTTTGAAAAAATACCCCGATACCGGCCGCTACCGGATAACAATATTTTTTTAACTTCTTGAATCTGGAGTTTGCGATCTCGGTAACTGCGGCAGGAAAGCCGAATGAGATGGTGCTTGCGGAATAACATAAAAAAGTCTCTTCCGCTGTACTAACCTCTATTTGCAGAAGATCTAATATTGTCTCCTTGGTTAAGTTCAAGTTCTCTTCTTTCCGGTTCCATTTTTCCCAGCCGAAATCTCTCGCTAAAGAATTTCCTGTTCCGGCCGGGATCAAGCGGATCTTAGGAAAGGGAGGTTTTAAAGAAGAGAGTACCTCATGTAAAGTTCCGTCCCCTCCGACAACGACGATCTCGGAATTGTTTCTTTCCTTTTGGGCAAGATTTTTAGCATGCCCCGGAAATTGAGTCACCAAAAGGCGTATTCCTTCATTCTCTAATCTGGAGCGGACTAATGAATCAATCCCGGATTTTTCTTTGCGAAGTTTTCCATTTACGATCGCAACCGATTTCCCCATTTATATTTTCCTCTTTTCTTTTTGTATCCAATATAATCCACGCACATTCGAACGGAGTTCCTCCAATACTCTTAAGATCAGAATCTCTTCCGCGTAAGCAAAACAACTCACAAAAAAAGAAACGTATACGATAGGAGAGAAGGCGCCGAACCAAAATAGGGTCATAAATAATATCCCGATACAATAAGCGGCAACTCTACTCGCATACGTGTGAAAACTAGAAATAGTTCCGAATTTCCATAAGGAATAAACCATCTCTCCAAAATACAGAATTAGAACGATTGAGATCCAAATCCTGTACTCGTAAAAAAAATCCGGTTCGAAAGTTAATATACCTGCTATACCTACGAAAAAAAGAAGAAGGTCCGCCCAAGAGTCCAACTTGGCCCCAAACTCGGATTGCAAACGGAAAATCCTTGCGATCAATCCGTCTGCTATATCGCTCAATAATGCGGCGAAAAAAAGCCAAGAGAATAAAGATCTGTCATTTTTATAGATAAAATAAACAAGGAAAGGAAGAGTCAAAAAACGTAAGATCGTAATACAATTCGGAATGTATTTATTAAAAGAATTCATATAAGCTCCGAAGAAGATAATAGAGAAACGCCGTTTTCTTTCGTTTCTGCGTAGTGTATATATTTTTTAGAAAAACAAATCCCGGCAAAACATTCAAAAATCGAAATATTCTTTTTTCTTTTCCTAAGTCCGAGAGAAAGACTTAACCAGGAAAGATTCGGATTTTCATGATGGATCTCGTGATTCCCTATCCCGAATCCTAATGGAAAATAAAATGTATTACTTTCTCTCTTATCTGAATATCCTGTATGCTCGCACCAATGTCGAAAACAACCCCAGAAATTTGCAAAAAAGAATGTTCCGAAAATAAACCATAGATCGGGTCGAAACCAATAAAACAGGATCCCGGAAACGCTAAAGGATAGAAGTAAGAAAAAAAGAGTCTCCTTGGAAAAGACAGGCTTCTTATCTTTCGCTGTAACTTCAGAAGAAGATTTCCAAAACAAAGAAAAGATATTAGAAACCAACGGCAGGAACTCCAACAAAACGTAAAGAATACGATTCTTTTTAAACAATTCTAATTTCCATCTTGGCCATAATGGATCGTCGGGAAGGTTTGTCTTTGCATGATGTTTTAAGTGAGAAGCCCTAAAAGGTTCTCCATAAAAAGGAAGAAAAACGAAAGCGCTTGCAAGATTCAGGATCCATCGATCGAATTTAGATCGGGTGAGATTTCTGTGAGTTCCTTCATGAACTAGTAGTATCATCCAAGAATGTAAAAATAAACCGCTGATAGGAAGGATCCAAATCCGTCCGGATATGAATATTTCGTGAAAGTACAGCAGAAAAACATACAAACAAGAAGCGAGAATCCCGGTGAATACGGGGATCCACCAAGGGAAATTCCTGAATCTGCTCTCCATTACTTCTTCGTAATTCATAAATTCTTTTTAGGTCCCAACCGATCTGTTTTTCAGGAACGGAAATTGATAAAGAACAATATTCTTTATTCTCCCCTGACGATAACACATTCTTTAATAAAGATCCCTAATATATTAAAGTGAGAATATTCGATGGCGCCGATCATTTTTATACCCGCGGATTCCGCGGCATCTCTCACACTTCCTCCCTTGATAAAAACATACATATCTAAATAGAATATGGAAGAAGAACAGGAACGTCCTTCTTTGATCAGTCTTGCCTGCCCTATGACGTTAGCATTTTGTTCCGGATGAGAAGGATAGAATAGATTAGACTCTCCTCTGGAAGTGTGTTTAGCGCTTATAATCAAAGCACTATAAGGAACCCTGTATTCCGGAAAACAAGAGCATAATAAAAGAAGAGCCAGAGAAGAAAATGTAAGTCTCATATATCATTCTCCGTAAACATAGGTGCAATACCTTCCGTAAAAAATAAAAAAGTCAGTCACACTATGATCTATATATGAGATTTTCGTGATCAATTCTCTCCAAGCAATGGATCCTGCCGCCGCGTCCCCCCAGGAATAGATCCTAAGGATATGATGAACGCAGCCTTTTCCGAATCTCAGAGGTCGAACCGTATTCTGAGGATTAAAATCCCCATCGAATGACATACTATTATAAAGAAGCCCGGGTATCGGACGATAGGAATCACCTATACTCGTACAACTCAATCCCAGAAAATACGTAAAAAAGATCGCAATTAAAACTTTAGAAGACCGTCTCATCGTAATTTTGTAAAAAGACCAGCGAATCATATTCAATCTCCAGTTAAGATCAAGCAGTGGCGCCTTACGAAGATAAAAAGAAAAGAAGAAACTTCGATTTCTACGGAGTGGATCCTGCTGATCTCTCCTTGGCGTTTTGCTTCCGTTATGCTTGCATCTCCTGCGGAAACCAAGAATAGAAAATTGTATACGCATACCTTTGCGCTTTTTATACCTTCCACGTTCCCGATCTTGCCTGGAATTTTTTCCTGGCGGTATATGATCCCCTTACATGTTTCAAACGATAAAACGAGAAGAATAGAAAACAAAATTCGATTCAAACTGATTTACCTTTCGGAATATTTAGCGATGTTTTCGAAATTGAATAGGAAGCCCATTTGGATCTGGACGGATTCCAAATTTGTATTTCCGATAATATCGGACTTAAGCCATTTTTTTTGGCCGGAAATTTCCAATTGTAACCCGAACTCTGGAGTTAGAAAAAAATTCACGCCGGCCCCTGCCCTCACTCCATAACCTGTTCCTGTAGAAGTAACCGGTTCGAAAGCGGTGCTTGGATGTATATTCCTAGAACTAGTAGTATATTGCACGATCCCCGCTTCTAAGTTTACGAAAGGGTCTATACGAGATCTAGAAAGAGGATGAAAAGAGACTGCCAAAGAATACATCTTATCATTATAAAATCGCCTGGTGTATGGAAGCGCTTCCACGTATGTAGGGTTCGGGTGGCTCGGAGATAAACGAGGAAAATCCAAATATTCTCTATTATTGGTCGCATCCATTGAAAAAGAACTAGCGGCAAATCCCAATCCGATCTTATCCGTTACTCCGTATTCAAAAAATAAACGATAAGAGGTCGGCGTGGAAAATTGAGAGTTAGGAAGACCTAATAGAGGAGTTGCGTCCTGCCCAAGAAGTCTAAGAGGAGTTTGACCCGAAGCAGTTTCCGTTTTCAGATTTTTTTGGATCTCTTTTTCTCTCGAGATCAAACTTCCGCCTGTATGAAAAGAATTACCGGTAGTTCCGGATAAAAGGAAAATCCCTTTATAAAATCCGTAAGGATGTTCCGACTGTCCAGGATTTGGTTCCGCCCAAAGGAATACAGGGAGTAAAAACAAAAAGAAATATGAGAAAAAACGAAAACATAACATCCGCAGCCTGCCCAATCGATATAGCACTACAATCTATACATTCTCCCTCAGATTGAGCCAGAAAAAAGTTATATATAATTAAGAATTTTCGATTTTTTTGAAGTTATTTGCATTCGTTAGGCGCTTCTTGAGGAATTTTCAAGGAAAATATATGCTGCAACCCTGCTTTGGTTTGAAAATAGCCTTTGATTTAAAATTGGTAAATAAAGTGGAAAATTTAATAGACAGAGAATTATCATCCTGGATCCAAAGATCCGGAGAGAAAAATTGTTTTGTATAATCCTTACAATATTCTTCGGATCCTTTAGAAACGAATAAACAAGAGCAGCCTTCTTTTGCCGCAAATATAGAATATGTTCTGCCGAGCGAGTCCGGAAGAATTCTCCATTTCCAAACTGAGAATATAACCAAGAACAGCATCGATAGGATAGTTCCAAGAATATATAATATTTTTATAAAATTCTTCATGGAAATTTTCCCTGATCCTTTTCATTTATAATAGGAAGCAAACGATCCAGAAATTCTCTCATTGGAAATCTTGCACCTCTGTCATTTCCCAAACGGACCACTACCAATTTTTTCTCGGGATCCACCACCATATATTGTCCCCAATGTCCGGAAGCAAAAAAGGAATCAGTAGAAAGCTCAGGATAATAAAGTTCTTCCGAATCAGGAGAGAATCGATTCAGGTATACATGCCCTCCCATACTTGGAATACGAAGTGTATCCAAATACCAAGGCCTTTTACTTTTTAGATCGTAAATTCTAAACGTTTTAGGGATCCAATCTTTCGAAAATATCCCGGAAGGTTTTCCTGAAATTTCTCCGGAATATAAAAGTCCAATTTTTGCAAGATCTCTTGCGGATAGATATACATAAGAAGAAGCTACCGGAACTCCCTTACCGTCCCTTTCCCAAATATAAGATCCTATCCCGATCCGTTTAAAATAGACCTCGGGAAAGTTTTTCTCTACGGAATTTAAAACCGCAGATAATAAATTAGAATCCCCGCTTGAATAAGAGATCTTTTCTCCAGGAACATGAGAAAACTTTAATTTAGAAATATAGTCCGCTATATCCTTGTTTTCTTCCCCGTATAATATTTTTAGAATATCGGAATTGACAGGCGCCCATTCATATCTTTCTTTCCAGTCGATCCCGGATGCGAAGAAAAGCAGATGTTTTACTTTTAGTTCTTCCGAATTTGAAACACTATATTTTGGAAGATAAGACCGAACAGGTTTTTCTAAATCCAATTTTCCGAGAGCCACTGCTTGTCCGACCGCTCCATTCAATAAGAATTTGCTAATAGACCAGGTCGGGTGTAATGTTATTGGTCCGAATCCGGAAGAGTAGGCTTCTAATATCGTTTTTCCATCTTGGATCACTAAAATTGCATTTGTGCGTATCTTAGAGCTGCTTGTTTGGAATTGGCCTTCTGTTGCCCATTTAGATAAAGAAATGATCTCTTCTTTTTCGGCAAAGTGGACCGTATAAGCGGAGTATCGGAAATCCACTTTGGAGCAGACGCCAAAGAATAAAAGAAGAAGTAACCAGACTTTTTTTAAATATATTCCCATCGAAATCTCGGATAGAAATGGGAAAGATCCGAATTATAAAATATTCCAAAATATCCGAATTGAATATGAAATTTTAAATACAAAGTGGAATTTCCCGCGGCAGCGATGCGCAGATCTTTAGTCCGGGACGCGGAAAGCGTCACGGATGAGCGCGAATGCGCGAAATCGGAGCAGCGCGACCCGAGCGATAGCGAGTGGTGCCGACCAAAACGAACCTTCCGTTTATGGCGTGTTGGAACTCCTACACCGAGTGGGAATTCCAACAAGTATCATTTTGTAGGAATTCCTACATAAAAAATTACATTAAATATCTCTTGCCCAAATTATCTCTTTTCTCCGTGTCTGCACCGCTGGAGATCAAAAGTTCCGAAATTTCGGCTAATCCATCGTAACTATAAGAAATATGTAATGGAGTCACACCTTTCGGATCCGCAACATTCGGGTCCGCTCCATGTTCCAACAAGATCTGAACGGGTTTGATCTTCCCGTTTTCGACGGCTTTATGAATAGGAAAGATCCCGTTTCTATCCGGAAGGTTCGGATCCAGACCTGCATTCAGCAAAGTTTCCAAATAAAAAGGATCTTGGATCTCGGAAGCACAAAAACCGAGAAGACCTTTCGTACATTCTTTCAACTCACCTTTATTCGGGATCAGATCCAAAATTTTTCTAAAACCTTGTTTGTCTCCGTTCTGGATCTTGGAAAATAATTCCCTTCCCCTTTGTAACGTCTTTCGATCCTGAATCCAATTTTTAATCCAATCTAGCATGTTATTTCCCAATCTATATTTAGAAAATAGACTGTTTGGATCCGGATTTTGATCTTAGCTTTACGGAGAATCCAAAAAATCTTGGACCAAAGCGGAAGTCAATTCAGGATATCTATCCTTTCCCTGGGACATGATCGCTTCTCCTAAATAATCCCCATGTCCTCCAGGCAAAATCAAAAGTCTTGCTTTCGGGATCATTCGGACCATCTCGACCGCGTGTTCCAATTTCGGAACATCTCTATCTCCAAGCAGGATCAAGGTTGGAATTCCAACAGTTCTAATTTCTTTATCGCTAAGATCTTTGAAGCTGCGCATTCTAGCAGCATCTTTCTCATACATTGTATGCAATTTTTGGGGATCCGGATTTACTTTTAAAAAAGCATCCTTAAGTGCCTGAGGCATATTTTCAAAAGTAGCATTCTTCATAAAATTCCAAAACATAGGATAAGCGCCTTCCCTCTTTGTTATAGAAGAAGCGAATATGAGTTTACGCACTAGTTTAGGATGTTTGATCGCCACATTCAAAGCAACGCTCGCTCCATTACTAAAACCGAAAATATCCGCTTGTTCTACTTTTAGAAATTTCAGAAGAGCGACTACGTCTTCCGCAGAGGTCTCGAAACTAACAGGAGCATTTCTGTCCGTCGTTCTTCCATGTCCTTGTTCATCCAGAGCGATCACTTTACGATTTTGAGCGAGAAGAGGAAGTATCCGGCTATAAGTTACTTCTATCGTTGAACCTCCTCCATTCAACAGAACAAGTGGAATTCCGTCCTTTTTGCCGTGGATCTCATAATACATCCGTATATCTCCGATAGGAGCGAGTCCTTTTTCGTAAGGCTCGGATGTGATGTCGGGAGGTGTTTCACGAAGTTGAAAAGGCCGACCCGCTGAACAAGAGACAACCAAGAATAGTATAAAAATAGAATATATTGAATTAGTAATTTTCATTTTAGTTCTCCTTATTTGACTTTTTCTAGATAATCCGTTAATCTGATTAGATGCGCCAATGTGCCTTCTTTTCTGGAAGCTACACCTTCTCTTCCTATTGTTTGGTCTAAAAATGCGACCTGCTCCGTGAATATCAGTTTTGTGGCAGAAGGATCCACTTTTTCGATCTCTATAGAAGCGATGGACACTGAATGGATCTTTCCGCTTAAGATCATATCATAAACAAAAACGATCCTTCGGTTCTCGATTAAATCGGAAAATCTAGCCTTATATAAGGTTTCTTTTCCGTTTGGAAAACGACCATGTAGTATTTCTTCTCCACCGATCCGGAAGTCCAATTTTCTTTGCACGACCGACCAGTCTCCCGGACCTATAAACCAATTCGCTTTTGCTTCCACATTACTCCATGCGGAATATACGGATCCCGGATCGGATTGATACACCCTTTCTATACTAAAAATTTCGTGAGCTACTTTCAGGTTTTCCATAATCACTTCTTTCCCTTCTCCGTTTTTTCTAAAAATTCTCCCAATCGATCCAAGTTCCTTTCCCAGAATTTTTTGCGCTGGTGGACCCAATTTTCGATCAGTTCTAATGAATTTGTTTCCACTCTACAAGAACGCACTCGGCCTATCTTCTGGGTTTTGATCAAACCGCTTTCTTCCAGGATTTGTACATGCTGGACGACCGCAGCCATACTCATGTCCAAGGGACTTGCAAGTTCGCTCACGGAAGCAGACTTCTTGCTAAGTCTTTCTACGATATCCCGGCGAGTCGGATCCGACAAGGCATAGAAGATCCTGTCCAAAGAGGAATTGTTAAGCATTTGCTTAAGTATAAGGGCGAACGAAAAATAGTCAAGTGTTTACTTAAGTATTTTTGGGCGTTGCCCGACAAATTTTTTCGAGGAATAAAAGTAAAATACGAGTAAATAAGTCGGGCCAGGCTCCTGCGGGTTCGGGCGAAGCCCTCATCCCTTCGGGACAAGCCCTTCGGATCCTTAACGCAAAGAAAAAATATATGAACTAGGAAAAATTATTTTCCGGCACCGTATAAGGAATCGGCTAAGTTTTTATAACAGATAGAACCTAAATGAACGGAATCAGCCCATGAATCGCAGCTTCTACCTAAAGGTCTGGCGTCGAAAACGACTAGGTCTCCGGAATCCCTCATTCTTTTCTTAAAATTAGAAATGAATTTCTCTTCGACTCCCTGAGGTTTATAAACGTATTTTTCATGTACCGGATGAATTGCAGGGATCCAAAGAACATATTTGATACCCAACTCTTCCATTTTCCGGACTCGTTTGAGTAAAATATCATAAAAACCGTCCCAAACTCGAAAGTTTTTATAATAACCGAAATGATCTTGGGCTTCTCCAGTCTTAGTATATTCTTCTTCGAAAAATTCTTCGGCTTTCTTTCCCTTTAAGTCCGGTTCTTCTCTTGAAAATAATGCGAATTCTAAAACTCCTTGGATCGTATTCGGATCGATCCCCGTAGCATTTTGACGTTTAGAATATGTGGCTAAATTATAGAAACTTACTCCGTATTGTAACGAGTGGAAAAACTTTCCTGTACGAAATTTAGAACGTAAAGCAATAGGCAGATCATCCTGAGAGAAAGTATCTAAAAAAGATTTTTCATATACGTTCGAATCCCATCTAAAAATCTGCAGGGATTCATTTGCGAGAAACGGCGAAATTTCCACTGCAATAAAATCAGGGCGGCGTTTAGCTTCGAGAATTTCGTCCAAGATCGCCATCTCCGCAAAAAAATCGACTGCAGTTAGCGCAAATCCGTTTTGGATACCGAACTCGACTCCTGCTTCTGGCTCCCAATTATTTACGTTATTCGATAAGGTGGAAAAGTAAAAAGATTGTGAAGAACCTAAAAAAACCGCGGTCTTTCTATTTATTCGTTCCAATTCGCCTAGTTTCAATCGAATCAATTCTAAAGAGTTCTCCTGCATAGTTTTTTGTTTTCTGACAAATTGTATGACAGGCTCGGATGTGATCAAACGATCCAATAAAATAAGAGTAACGAAAAAGACAGGAATGGAAAGAATAAAGAAAATTTTGCGCATTCTATCTATCCTTAAAATTGAAAATATATGAAAGTCATAACATTAGTGACTGTGGATGGGAACAAGGCAAATAACGCGATACCGAAGGCGGGCAATGGCCAAAATTTTCGAGTTAAAAAATCCAATTTACGATAATTACGTTCGAACACATGAAGTATTATCGCGGCAAATATGAGCCAGCCTGCAAGACTGTTATTAGATAAATTAGAACCTACCTTTCGAGTAAATCCTTCGAAAAATACGATCGCTTCCCTTAAGTTGGAGCTCCGAAAGAATATCCAGGTAATACAAACGAAATGAAATAGGATCAAACTTCGAATTCCGAGCTGCCAAAATTTGGAATACTTCTGAAAAGTCCTAACAAAAGGCCTTTCTATCGCCAAAAATAGACCGTGAAGGCCTCCCCATATTAAGAAATTATAATTTGCTCCGTGCCAAAGTCCGCCCAATAACATCGTCAAAAGTAGATTTATATACGTATTAATTTTACCAGTTCTATTTCCACCCAAGGGGATGTATAAATAATCCCTTAACCAACGAGAAAGAGTAATATGCCATCTTTGCCAAAACTCCTGCAAGGTAGTCGCGAAGTATGGAGTATCAAAATTCCTCGGAATATTAAATCCGAGAAGAATAGCCAATCCTCGAGCAATATCCGAATAACCGGAAAAATCGGAATAGATCTGAACGGCAAAACCGTAGGTACTTAATAAGATCGCCGCTTGGTTGTATTTTTCAGGAGATTGAAAAACAGGATCTATTAATGTACCTAATTGATCTCCGATAACCACCTTTTTTAATAAACCGAAAAAGATAAGAATACTTCCGGTTCTTAATAGATCCGCATGAGGTAATTTATTACGATCGATTTGCCTCTTAAGCTCAGCCCATCGAATAATAGGACCCGCGATCAACTGAGGAAAAAAAAGTATAAAAAAGAAAAAGTCTTGGGGGCTTACCTTCTCTTTCAGTTCCCCCCTGTAACAATCTATATGAAAAGCGATGATCTGAAAAGTATAGAAGCTGATCGCAAGAGGTAGTACGAAATCCTTCAAAGGATATGCGACCTGGATCGAAAATCCCAGATCATTCAAAACGGTTTCGAAAAAGATTAAGTATTTAAAAATCGCAAGATTAAACAGGTTTACAATAACGAGAAAGGAAACTTTTGCCTTGGTATACGAACCGTGAGCAAAATAATAAAACAAATAATTAAAAGTTAATATTCCTAAAAAATGAAATAAGAATCCTATACTCCAAAAACCGTAAAAGAATACGGAAGCAGAGATCAACCAAACCTTTCTATATACGTTAGGCAGAGTCCAATAAACTATAAAAACAACTAGTAGGAATAGGAAAAAATCCAATGAATTGAAGAGCAAAAATTTTCCGCCAAAAAATAGATCAAGGCCGGCGATCGTTTATAGTAACTTAAGCCGTATTCAACCTTTTTCAAAATACATGTCCTTATGCAATAAAAAAGCCAGAGAACTATTTCTCTGGCTTTTTAAATAACTTCAACAAAAGAATATAACTGCGAGTTGAGTTGTTGCTGATCATCTTGTATGGATGTTCATGC